>JAENWR010000081.1 GCA_016649895.1 Acidimicrobiia bacterium
ATGTGTGCCGCGCTCGTCGCCACCGTCCTCGAACGGCCCCTCACCCAGCTCGAAGACGCCGTTGTGTTCGCCGCGGTCGAGCACCTCACCCGCTCCACCCGCATCGAGGAACCGACGCTCGTCGATGTCGCCCGCCTTGTCGCCCACCCCACCAGCGACATGGCCGAACGGCTCCGCACCACCACCGTCGACCTCGCCGCCGACTCAGCCGTCGTCGCCTACGCCCTCGACAAGCTCCTATCGCGGTCGCTGCGGGGCATGTTCGACGGCCCCTCCACCGTGCCGCTGCGGTGGGACGGACCCGGCCTCGTCCTCGACCTGTCCGCCGTCCCTCTCGACTCCGACGCGCTGCCGTTGGTGATGGTCGCCGCCGCTGGGTGGCTGCAACAGCTCATGGCGTGCCCCGGACCGCAACGCGTGCAGGTCCTCGACGAAGCGTGGGCGCTGCTCGGCAACCGCCACACCGCCGCCTACCTGCAGACGTGTTTCAAGCTCGGCCGCACCTACGGCGCCGCCAACCTCTGCATCACCCACCGTGCCTCCGACCTCGTCGCCCAAGCCGACGACGGCTCGAGCACCGCCAAGATCGCAGCCGGGCTCCTCGCCGATTCGGCCACCAAGATCATCCTGCGCCAGGCCCCCGACCAGCTCGACGCCGCCATTACGCACTTCGGGCTCACCGAACCCGAAGCCCGCATCGTCGGCCAACTCACCCGCGGGCGGGCCCTGTGGAAGGTCGGCGGCCGCAGCGCCGTCGTGCACCACGTCATCGGCCCCAGCGAGATGGCCCTGTGTGACACCGACGCCCGCATGAACGGCAACCCTTCTGGGTTCCGGGGTTCTCGGGCGGAAATCTCGGGAACCGAAGGGTGTGTGGCGTGATGACCCTACCGGGAGGGTCGGGTTCGGGGAACCGACGAGTTCGGCTGTTCCAGGTCGGGGTGGGCGATGGTGTTGGCGTAGCGCTGGGCGGCGTCGACGCCGATCCCGAAGAGGTCGCAGATGCGGCGGATGTCTCCGCCGGTGGCGTGGATCTCTTGGAGGATGCGGTCTTCGCGCAGGGCTTGGGGTCGCAGCTCGGTCTTGGTCCACGGGAACTGCTTGCCGACGGGCCCGAGGCGCGGTGCGCTGCGAATGCCGACGAACAGGTGCGGGTTGATGCTGGCGGGCCATCTCGTGGCCCGGTGGTCGAGCCACGCGGTGAGGCGCACGAGGACGGGGCCGGCGAGAGGGATGTCGCGACCGTCGAGGGCGAGGCGCCCGTCGACGATGTCGGTGAGCTTGAGCTGTTGGATCTCTTGGGCGGTGAGCGCGTGGAACGCGACCAGCGCGACGGCGAGCGCGGTTGGGGTGTCGGGCGAGTTCAACGCCCGGCGGACGGCGGCGGTGTCGAGGGGCAGGGGGATGTTGGCGTTGACCGGCGTGGAGGGCATGCCGGCGGTGGGGTTGGTGAAGATGAGCTTGTTGCCTTTGAGCACGGTGAACAGCGACCGCAGGCCGTACTCGGCCCAGTTGCGTCTCGATCCGCCGGCGGGCAGCGCGGCGAGGACCTGGGCGGAGGTGATCTCGGCGAGGGACTCGTGTCCGGCGTCGGCCCATGCCTGGAGGATCGGCGCGATGCCGAGGATGTGGATGCGGGTGGTCTGAGGATCGCGGGGCCGGCGGCGGGGCGCCTTGTCGGTCCCGTCGAGCATGACGGTGAGCCACACCTCGAGCTGGGCTCGCATCGGTCCGGGGAGCTGGCCGGTCTTGCCGGCGAAGTAGCGCTCGACGTGGGAGATCCGGTCGTCGACGAGCAGGCCGGCCTCAGCGAGGACTTCGAGGGTCGAGCTGACGTTGGCGTCATAGCGCGACAGGGCCAGCACGTCGCTGGCGTTGACCTTCGCGGTCGGGGTGTCTTGGAGGACTTGGAGGATCCGCAGCGAGCGGATCACGTCGTTGGTCTGGCGTTTGCTCCACCCGTGGCGCTCGGCGTGATCGCGGGCGAGGCCGCGGCAGAAGCCGATCAGGTCGGAGTCGGCGACGAGGGCGCGCTCGTGCACGACGGCGGGGTCATGGGCGACGTCGAGCAACGCGAGTTGTTGGCTGGTCGGCGGACGGAACCCGGCCGGCGCGGCGGGCGGGATCCGGGACCGGCGGGGGGTGGGGTTGGCCCTGGCGTCGGGGCGGCGCTGGAGCGCCATGTTCGCGAGGAACAGCTGTTGGCCCAACCGGTTGGCGTCGTCGAGGTGCAGGGCGAGCCCGGTCTGTCGTTGCACCATTCGGGCCTGGGTGAGGCACAGCCGACACGCGCCCTGCTCGCCGATGCGGGTGTTGCGCTGGCAATAGGTGCAGTCTCCGAGCGGGTAGTGGGTGGTCCACCACCGGCAGCTCCAGCAGCACCGGTTGTGGGTTCGGGCCACACCCCAGGCCAGACAGCCCCGGCACGAGCCGAGATGGTCCGGGCCGCCGGGATGGCAGCGCTCGCACAGCCCGTCGCTGAAGTAGGCGTCCGATCCGCACGCACTACAGGCGGGGGCGGGGAAGGGGCCGCCGGGCAGGCACGTGTAGCAGAAGTCGACCCGGGGTTTGACCCACGCGACCCGGTTGTGCTGGCAGGTGAAGCAGCGCGCCGGCGGGCGCGTCAAAGGGGCGGTTCGGACTTCGGTGACCCGAACCGCGGCGAGACCACCGACGGGCCGGCCTCGTTCGCGGTTGCGGTCTGGGTCCGTCGGGGCCGGCGGGCGGCGACGGCGTCGGGTTCGCGGATCAGGAGCTCGTCGGCGTCGCAGTCGAGCACCGCGCAGATCACGTCGAGGTCATCGAGGCGGATCGTCTTGGGTGTCCCGGCCCACAGCGCGGACATCTTCCCGGCGCTGAGCTCGAGGCCGGCGTCGCCGAGGAGGCGGCGCATCTCCACGGACTTCCAGATCCCGCGCTCGGCGGCCTTCAGCCGCATGTTCCATCGCATGGGGTCATCCTCCTTCGCCGAAGCGTGTCTCGAGACGCCGGTTGGCGGTCGTCCAGGCGTGTTCGATGTGATCGCTGCGGACGTGGATGTAGCCCGACGTCGTCGCCAGCCACTGATGGCCCAACAGCTCCTGGAGGGCTTTGAGGTCCATGCCTGCGCCATAGAGCGACGAGGCGCAGTAGTGGCGCAGCACGTGGGGGGTCAGCCGGGCCGACCACGCCGGCAGCCACCGGCCCGTCGCGACGCCGAGCCCCTGTCGCAACGCGTTGGCGCCCACCCGCGCACAGGTGTCGAGGTCGGTGTTGCGCCGTTCGCTGGGCAGCATCGGGGCGTCGGGGTTGGACCAGTCGCCGCCGAACTGGTGACGGACCTCGGCCAACCACCAGTCGATCAGCCGGTCGGCGCCGTTGATCGCCGGGACCAGCCGGGCCTTGGGGCCCCGGCCGCTGCTTCCCTTGCCGTGTCGCACATGGAGCTTGCCGAACTCACCGAGGTCGGGGCGCCAGTCGCGGATGTCCAACATGACGGTCTCGTTTATCCTCAACCCCAGCCGCCGCCACAGCGACGCCGCGAAGTAGTCGCGCGCCGCAGGCAGGTACTTGCGGGCCTCGGGCACCGAGCCGCGCCACACCGAGAACAGGACATCAACCTCGGTGTCCGACGGCGGCACCCGCACCTTGCCCAACGTGTTGCCGGACTGGCGGTTGAACTCGTCGATGGGTTGCTCGACCACGACACCGGTCAGCGCGTGGATGTCGCCCTGATAGCGGCTGATCACGAAGTCGAAGAACACCGCCAACGTGCCCGCCTTGCTGGCCCGGGTGCTCACTGCGTGACCCAACCGGCGCTGCTCGGCCAGGAACCGATCGGCGTCGTCGCACGTCGCCGCCCACAGCGGCTCGGTCAACGAGCGGGCGAACTCGATGATCGTCGACCGGGTGTTGGTCACGTGCCCGTCGCTGAGCCCCGCCGCCGCCATGGCCAACGCGTGCTGGTCGACGATCTCCTGTTCGAAGTCCTCGACCTCTTCAGCCGTCCGCAGCACTCGAGGCGAGTTGATCGTGCGGACCGCAGCGAGGGTCAACGACTGACCAGTTCACCAGATGAGCCCATCCGTCGACCTTACAGACGATCCGTCGGGAATCCCGACCAGGTGTCAATGAACGGCGGTCTGCGAAGCAACCCCGCCCTGCCTGCAAGGTCCGGCCACCAGCCCGCGGAACGCCGCGTCGAACCTGAGCCCATAGGGATTACCACCGCCGAGACCGAGGCGGCATGACATGTACGACCGCGACGCCCTCATCGCAGCCACTGACCTCCGCCACCTCGCCGACGAGCTCCTCGGCCCCCACCACGGAGGCGAACGCACACCGACCTGGCGCTGCCCCAACCCCCAACACGCCCAGACCGGACGGACCCCGCCGGTCAACGTGTTCACCAGCCGCCGCGGCGAACCCCGCTGGCGCTGCCACGGCTGCGGCGAAGGCGGCACCGCCATCGACCTCGTCATGATCTGTCGCGGTATCGGACCCCGCGACGCCCTCGACGAACTCGCCCGTCGAGCCGGGCGGATTCCCGAACCACCGAGCTGGGAACCCACCCGGCCGATCCGTCGGGAGCGGCCGCTGACACCGGACCGGTGCCGCGACCCCGAAGCGCTCGGCGCCTACGTCGACGCCTGCGCCGCCACGCTCTGGGAACCCGCCGGCCGCCCCATCCGACGGTGGCTCACCGAGGAACGAGGACTACCTGAACGGGTGCTGAAGGTCAACAAGATCGGCGCCGACCTCGGACCCCGACGCCAGTCCCGTCCTGACGGTATGTGCCGCATGGGCGGAGCCGTCCTGCCCGTCATCGCCGACGGCCAGGCCATCTACGCGCAGGTACGCGTCCCGCACCCACGTCCCGACCGGCCCCGGTACCTCAACCCCACCGCTGACCTCGCCCCCAATCCACGCCTCGCCCGCTTCCGGCCCGCCGCCGTCGAACACCCCGAGGTCATCATCACCGAAGGCGCCATCGATGCCCTGTCGGCCAACGCCGCGGGCTACCGAGCCGTGGCCATCCTCAGCGCCGGCTACCCCGACCCCACCATCGCCCACGCGCTCTCCCGCATCCACCACCCCCTCGTCATCGCCTTCGACAACGACGACGCCGGCCGGCAAGGCGCACAGCGTCTCCACGACCTCCTCGCCGACCAGCTACGGCCAGCCCCATGCCTCGACCTCGAGGAGAGCGACCTCAATGAGGCGCTCCTCGCAGCGACTGATTGGCGACGGGATCTGGTCCGGGCAGTGATGAGGGCCAGCTTCCGAAACGGAGGGCGCACGCTCGCCTGAGCAACTCCGAGCGAGACTCGAGCGAAGCACGCCTTCTCCGGCGGGGATCCGGCCCATCTGTTGCAGGGGCAACATTGCCTGGTAGGAGTAACCGCCAATGTTATGGTTGGTGGACCGGTCGGGGATCGGACCCGAGAGAGGGCCTGCGAAGTGCGCTCTCGACTACCAAGACCCGGCCCAGCTGCGAGGACCGGGGGGTGCTACCCCCCGGCCCCCTGGCTACCCAGTTGGATCCCCGGTGTGGACCCGGGGCAGGGAAGCGTCTTCACGCAACGCATAGATTCCGTCGCGTTCGATGAGGGTTGCGGATTCCACCTCTTCCTTGAGGACCCGAAGTACGAACTCGCTGTCACGCCGTCCTTCAGCGAGCATCCCACCCCGTAGAAGAGACTCGTAGAGCGCCGGCTTGCTCTGTGGTCGTCGTGCGATCTCGTCGAGGATCTGGTCGCGCAGTGCAGTGGCCTCCGCCTTCGTACGACGTTGACGTCGTTTGGTCGCCTCCTCCGAAGGGCTGGCCGTGGCTTCTGCACCCCGATAGCCCAGCTCCCTGAGCCCCTCTAGGACCTTGTTGATCGCTGTGAGCCTACGCGTGAGTGCTTCTCGTTCCCGCTCAAGCTCGGTTGGATCGATGTTCACGGAGGACATGTGGGTCACAGTAGCGCATGGTCGCTACGGTTGGCGTGACGTTATGTGCAACTTTTCCGGCGACGTTAAACACTCTTTTGCGCGCCGACACAGGCCTCTGAGGACGGACGTGCTGCTGACGCCGGGTGCCCGAGCGTGGCAGCTCGGCGGAATCTCGGAAGCGCATGCAACACGATGCAGCCGCGGATTCGGAAGATTCGGCGTCCTCGTTGGCCTAGTAGGGCGTGGAACGCGATGGTCTGAGCCCGTTCGAATGGTTGGTGTTGGCGGTCGCTGCCGTCGGCGCGGTTCTGGTCGGCGCGGTCTGGGGCGGGGCGTCGCTCGCCATGCTCGTCGGTGGCGGGGGTGGCGGCCTTCCATTCTCGGCGGCGGTCGACGCCGCCATCGAGCTTCCTGCCCGGGTCGCGGATCCTTCCTCGGCCTGGCCCCCTCCGCACTCGACCGTGCTCCCTGGTCCGGTCGTCTACTGGCTCTGCACCGGCCTCGTTGCGTCGGCCATGGCTGCGGTGGTGGGGCTCGGTGTCCGCTGGCTCGGGCGGTCTCGGATCGGGACGTCGAAGCGGAACCCGCTCGGCGTTGACGCCCGCCCGCAGTTCGCGTCGCGCCGTGAGCTGGCCCCGCTCTTGGTCAGCGGGCCGTCGCCCGGACGGTTCGTCGTGGCGAGGTTCGGCAGGTCGCTGATCGCGACCGAGAGCACCCCAGCAGGCGGCGGCTCGAACCGTCGGGGTCAGCGTCGTGGCGATCGGGGTGCGTTGGCGCTGATCGGCCCGTCGCGGTCCGGCAAGACGACGGCTGCGGTGAGCGGGATCTTGGAGTGGGAGGGACCGGCGGTCCTGTCGTCGGTGAAGGCCGACCTGCTTGCGGTCACCTACGGGTGGCGGTCCGAGCAGGGGAGTGTTCGGGTCTTCGATCCCACCGGCTCGACCGGGATCTCGGGTACCCAGTCGGCGCGGTGGTCGCCGCTCCAGCAGGCGAGCACGGTCGTGGGCGCTCAGCGGGCGGCGCGTGCTCTGTGTGACGCGGCACCTCGTGCCGGGGTCGATGGCGGCATGGACTTCTGGCTCGCGCAGGCCGAGATCTTGTTGTCTGGGCTGATGTACGTGGCCTTCCACGCCCATCGCGACATGGGTGCGGTGTGTGAGTGGGTGCTCCTCAAGGACCACCCGGCGGCCGGCGGGCCGGGGGAGGTTCGGGTGGCGATCGATTCGTTGTTCGGTTCTCGGGACAGCGCGGTGGTCTCGGGTGCGCTCGAGGTGTCGAAGGCGTTGCTGTCGATCTGGGAGCTCGATGAGCGGACCCGGTCGTCGGTGTACTCGACCGCCCAGACGATCGTGTGGCCGTGGTCTGAGCCTGGGGTCGCGGCGTCGGCGGCGCGGGGCAAGTTCGAGACCGACCAACAACAGGTCGATCTGCGGTGGCTGCTCGGCGGGTCGAACACGGTCTACCTGTGCGCCCCGATCGAGGACCAACGGCGGCTCGCTCCGGCGTTCGGTGGGCTCTTGAACGATCTGATCAACCAGGCGTACCGCCACGTCGCCGAGACCGGCGAGCCGCTCGATCCGCCGTTGCTGGTTGTGATCGATGAGGCGGGCAACACCCCGCTGAAGGCGCTGCCGGAGTACGCGTCGACCTTGGCGGGGATCGGGGTGGTGCTGGTCACGATCTGGCAGTCGCTCGCCCAGATCGACGCTGCGTATGGCCGGCAGGCGGACACGATCCTCACGAACCATCTGACGAAGTGCTTCTACGCGGGACTGTCGGATCCGGCGTCGATCCGGTATGTGTCCCAGGTCCTCGGCGACGCCGAGGTCGACACCCGGTCACGGTCCGCGAGTGAACGTGCCGGTGGGGCGTCGGAGCAGTTCTCGACCACCCGAGTCGCGCTCGCCCCCGCACACACGCTGCGCCAGATGCGCCCCGGTGACGCTCTGTTGATCCACGGGACGCTCCCACCCGCCCATGTGCGGACCCGCCCGTTCTACCGGGACAAGGAACTGGCCCGCCGGGCCGGCCTGAAGGTCACCAACGGCAAGGAGGTGGCGTCGTGAAGCCGTTCATGCGTCCGACCGATCGCGCCCGGCTCGCCCCGGTCGGGTGGGTTGCCGAGCCGGCCGGGCAGTGGGCTGGCCGTGAGGTGGAGATCGTCTATGACCCGCGCCGCCACGACGTTGTGGTGGTCCGCGACGAACCGAACGACACGACCCGGGCCGGGATCGCCGAGAGCGGCTACCGGCGCATCGCGGTCGAGGGACGCCAGGAGATGTGGGTACGTGACCGGGTCGACACCGCCCAGGTCCGTCTCGACGGGCTCGGCCATGGCCACGGGCTGGAACGGTCCGCCGAGGTCGGAGTCGAGCAGCGGTGACAACCCTTCCCGGCAGCCGGGGCGAGGGGTAGGTTGTGGGTCGCGATCGGAGTTCTCGCAGCCGAGCGACGGGGCAGTTGTCGCTGTTCGACCAGGAGTTCCCTCCCACAGGTCCCGCACCTGCAGCGAAGGAGGCGTCCGGTGATGAACCACTACGGACAGCTCGCCATGAACCACAGCCGACGGCACCGCCCGACGGCGTACGCGTCGATCGACGGTCCGGCCGGGTTCTTCACCCGGGCGGGCGAGGAGATCCAGGATCTGGTGACGATCCGGCACGACGAGATCCTGGGGTCGCTCCGCCCGGGCGAGAACCTCGAGGACTACCGGCTCCGCAGCTACCAGGCGCGGTCGATGGCCGAGGAACTGACGCTCGCCGATCACCACCTGTTCCAGGCCGAGGACGACCCGGACGAGGAGACCGAGACCGATCCGGCGATGGAGCGGTACTGGCGGGAGCTCGACCGGATCAACCAGGAGTTCCGCAACCCGGTCTAGAGGGTTCGCCGGGGGACGCTCCCGTCCAGCGTCCCCCGGCGTTCCGCCCCACCGGCCAAGCCGACCTCGCACCCGCGGGGACCGCTTCGAAACTCAACGCGAACCTCGCCGCGCTCCGAGTGCTCGAGGCGTGCCGCACCGAGCACCGTGACGCCACGGCTGACGAGCAAGCAGTGCTGGCCCGCTGGTCGGGGTGGGGTGCGGTCCCCGCAGTGTTCGACGACACTGACGACCGCCACGGCGAGGAACGCGGCGAGCTGCGGGCACTGCTGCGGACCCAGGACGCGTGGGCGCAGGCCCGGCGCACCACGCTGAATGCCCACTACACCTCAGCCTCGGTCGTGCAGGCCATGTGGCGGGCGGTCGAGGGGCTCGGGTTCGACGGGACAGGCCGGGTGCTCGAGCCGGGGTGCGGATCGGGGAACTTCATCGGCTTCGCCCCCGACGGCGCGTCGCTCACCGGTGTCGAACTGGACGCCACGACCGCGGTGATCGCCCGGCACCTGTACGGGGCGAGGGCGACGATCCACCCGATCGGGTTCGAGGAACTGCGGGTCGACGACGGCACCTTCGACCTGGTGATCGGCAACGTCCCGTTCGCCAAGGTCACCCCGCACGACCCCCGCCACAACCGGGGCCGCCACGCGCTGCACAACTACTTCCTCCTCAAGTCGTTGCACCTCACCCGACCGGGCGGGGTCGTCGTCGCCCTCACCTCCCGCTACACCCTCGATGCCCGCAACCCTGCGGTGCGACGCGAGATGGCCGGACTCGCCGATCTCGTCGGCGCGGTCCGTCTCCCCGAACGGGCCTTCGCCGCGTCGTCGGGCACCGACGTCGTCGTCGACCTCCTCGTCCTACGCCGCCGCCTTCCCGGCCACGACCCCACCGGCCCCCCATGGGCCCGCACCGTCCCCGCCGCGCTCGACGTCGACACCGCCGGCGAGACGCTCGACGTCAACGAGTACTTCGACGCCCACCCCGACCGGATCCTCGGACACCTCACCGCCGGCCGTGGCATGTACCGCGACCACGAACTGACCGTCACCCCCACCGGCGACCTCGACGAGCAGCTCCCCGCGGCGCTCGCCGACCTCGTCGCCGACGCCCACACCACCGGACTCACCCTCACACCCGCCGTCGCCGCACCCGCTCTGGTGACAGCGTCGACGGTGGTAGCGGTGGCGGTGGGGGAGTTCGACCTCGAGTTCGCCCAGGACCTCAGCTTCGTCACCGACGGCCACGGCCGGATCGGCCGGCTCAGCAACGGCGAGGTCCACACCTACACCCCGCGGGTCGCGAAGGACCGCTCCGAGCTCGCCCGCCTGGTCGAGATGCGCGACGCCGCCCGCGCCGTGCTCTCGGTGCAGACCCGTGGCGGCTCGAACGAGGACCTCACCGACGCGCAGGACCAGCTCACCGAACGCTACGAGGCCTACGTACGCATCTACGGGCCGATCAACCGGTCCACCCAGGCCCGCACCGGACGCCGCGACCCCCAGACCGGTACCGAGGTCACTCGCCGGCTCCGACCCCGCATGGGCGGGTTCCGAGACGACCCCGACTGGCCGCTCGTCGCCGCGCTCGAGGTGTTCGACGACGACACCCAAACCGCCCGCCCCGCCGCGATCTTCACCGAACGGATCATCGACCCACCCCACCAACGCCTCGGGGTCGACACCCCCGACGAAGCAGTCGCCGTCTGTCTCGACGAGACCGGGACGGTCACCCTCGACCGGGTCGCCGAACTCCTCGGCACCGACGCCGACAACGCCCGACGACGCCTCGGACAACTCGTCTATGACGACCCGACCAGCACCGCCCTCGTCCCAGCAGCCGAATACCTGTCGGGCAACATCCGCCACAAGCTCACCACCGCCCGCACCGCCGCCACCGTCAACCCCGCGCTCACCCTGAACGTCGCCGCGCTCGAATCGGTCCTGCCCCGCCAACTCGAACCCACCGAGATCACCGCCCGGCTCGGCGCCCCCTGGATCGCCGCCACCGACATCGAAGCGTTCTGCCGTGACGTCCTCGACACGACCGTCGACGTCGAACGTCTCGCCGAGCTCGGCTCGTGGTCCGCCCGGCTCCGCAACGGCTCACGCCGCAGCGTCGCCCTGTCATCGGAATGGGGGACCGCCCGCGCCGATGCCGTGACCCTCCTCGACGCCGCGCTGAACCAACGGCTCCACACCGTCACCGACGCCACCGACGACGGACGACGGGTCCGCAACGACGCCGAGACCCTCGCCGCCCGAGACAAACAAGAAGCGCTGTCGAACCGGTTCTCGATCTGGGTGTGGGAAGACCCCGCCCGATCCGACCGGCTCGCCGAGCGGTACAACGAGCTGTTCTCGTCGACGGTGCTGCCCACCCACGACGGCAGCCACCTCACCCTGCCCGGGCTCGCTGCGGACTTCGATCCCCGGGGCCACCAACGCGACGCCGTCGCCCGGATCCTCACCGACGGTCGGGCGCTGCTCGCCCACGCCGTCGGTGCCGGCAAGACCGCCACCATGGTGATCGCCGCCATGGAGCAACGACGCCTCGGGTCGGTGTCCAAGCCGGCGGTGGTGGTCCCGAACCACATGCTGGAGCAGTTCTCCCGCGAGTGGCTCCAGCTGTACCCAACCGCCCGGATCCTCGTCGCCGACCGCGAACGACTTTCCAAGGCTCGCCGCAAGGAGTTCGTCGCCCGTGCCGCCACCGGGGACTGGGACGGGATCATCTTCAGCCACGCCGGGTTCGCCCGCATCGGCCTCGGCCCCGACCTGATGCGCGGCTACCTCGGCGAAGAGGTCGAGACCGCCCGACGTGCCCTCAGCGCCTCCCAGGACGGCAAAGGGCTGTCGGTCAAACGGCTCGAGCGGCGGATCGCTCAGCTCGAGGAGAACCGCAAGCGGCTCCTCGCCGAGCACACCAAAGACGACGGCGTCCGATTCGAGGAGACCGGCGTCGATTACCTCTACGTCGACGAGGCCCACGCGTTCAAGAACCGCCAGGTCGACTCGTCGATCGACGGGATCGGCGGCACCGGGTCACAACGCGCCCAGGACCTCGATTCCAAGCTGTGGGCCCTGCGCCGCATGCACGGGCCCCGGGTCGTCACCTTCGCCACCGCCACTCCCGTCGCCAACTCCATGGCCGAGCTGTGGGTCATGCAGTCCTACCTGCACCCCGACCTGCTCGCCGACGTCGACCTCCGGGCCTTCGACGCATGGGCCGCCACCTTCGGGCGCACCCACACCGCACTCGAGCTCGCCCCCGACGGATCCTCCTATCGGATGCAAACCCGGTTCGCCCGGTTCCAGAACGTCCCCGAACTGCTCACCCTCTACCGCCAAGTCGCCGACGTCCGCACCACCGACGACCTCGACCTCCCCACCCCGTCACTCACCGGTGGGAAGGCCGAGACCGTCGTCGTCGACCCATCCGAGCGGCTGGTTGACTACGTCGCCGACCTCGCGTCACGGGCCGAACGGGTCCGCAACCGGGTCGTCGACCCCTCCGAGGACAACATGTTGAAGGTCACCGGCGATGGGCGCCGCGCCGCCCTCGACCTCCGCCTCGTCGGCGAACCGGCCGACACCTCCGGTGGGAAACTGGCGACAGCGGCCGCGCGGATCGCCGGCATCCATCACGCCACCCGCGACAACACCTACGCCGACGAAGGCGGACAGCTCACCATCCGCCCAGGAGCGTTGCAGCTGGTGTTCTGCGACGTCTCCACCCCCGCCGGCGACGGATGGAACGCTTACCACGAACTGCGAGACCTGCTCGCGCGGCGAGGCGTCGACCGCGACCAGATCCGCTACATGCAGACGGCCGCGACGGACGTGGCCAAGGCGAAGCTTTTCGCCTCGTGCCGCGACGGCACCGTCGCAGTCCTCGTCGGCTCGACCGAGACCATGGGCGTCGGCACCAACGTCCAAGCGCGCGCCGTGGCCTTGCACCACCTCGACGCACCGTGGCGACCGTCCGATATCGAACAGCGCGACGGCCGCATCCTTCGCCAGGGCAACCAGAACCCTGAGGTGCAGGTGATCCGCTACGTCACCGAAGGCAGCTTCGACACCTACATGTGGCAGACCCTCGAGCGGAAGGCCGCGTTCATCGCCCAGGTCACCCGCGGCGACCTGCCTGACCGTGACGTTGACGACATCGGTGACCAGGCACTCTCGTTCGCCGAGGTCAAGGCCCTCGCCACCGGCGACCCCCTCGTGCTCGAGAAGGCTGCGGTCGACGCCGATGTCGCTCGGCTCGCCCGCCTCGAACGAGCCCACCACGACGACCAACATCGGCTACGCCGCACGTACGAGACGGCGATCACGCGAGCCGAGCGGGCGGAACAGCGAGCAGCCACCCTCACCGACACCATCGGCCGACTCGTCGACACCCGCGGCGACCGGTTCGCCATGACAATCGATGGCCGTTCGCACACGAAGCGGGTCGATGCAGGCGAGCACCTCCAGCACCTTCTTCAGGGGCGACTCGACCAGGCCCCACCCGAGACAAATGGACCTCCCAGCCGGATCGGCACGCTCGGCGGGCTCGTCGTTCACGCCCAGGCGCTGACGACCATCGAGGATGAGGTCCGGGTCTCCGTCCCCGACGCTCACGTCGATGTCCGACTTCTGGCCAACGACCTGAGCCGCAGCGACCCTTCCAACCTCGTTACCAGGCTCGAACGCCACATCCACCGCCTCCCTGACACCATCGCCGAACTGAACCAGGAAGCCTCGGCGGCGCGAGCTGAAGCCGATCGCGCAGGCGTCCGCATCGGCGTGGCTTGGGATCGTGCCGAGGAGCTCGCCGGCCTACGGCGGCGTCAGAAGGAAACCGACGAGCAACTCGAGGCCACCACGGAGCCGATACAGAAGCAACAGGAGTCGGTGAAGGCGACCGGGCCGAGGACGAGACCAGCGGAACCATCGCCGCCTTCTCTTTCAGGCAGGTCGGTAGCCGACGTCGCGGCGCCGGTGAGGATGACGGCTCGACTTGCCGCGATCCAGCACCAATCCAGCGCTGATCCGCCGGGTGTCGAGCTTTGACAGAGCCCGGAGGTCCGGACGGTCCGCCATGTCTGACTTGATGACGGAAGTGGTCGGTCCGAGCACACGGCGTGGTATTCCCACGGGGGATGCTCACCGCTCGGCGCCCCTGATCGAAGGTGGGACATCGCGGGGGAGCGCCATCACCGCGGGCGGGCCGACCACTGTGTGTCCGGTCGAAATGGCTCTGGAGGTCAGCATCCGAGCCAGCAGCACTGACCCGCTCGGCTAGAAGTCCTATTTCGTCCACGCCATCGACCACCTCGTTCACGGCCACTTCGTCTCTCGGCTCGGTGATCGTGTTCTAGGCGTGCACGTGGCGATCCCTCCGCTGAGCACTCGAGCGCTTGGGCGGCTGCCTGCTTCAGCTCGGGACGCGCGCCTCGAGTTCGTCGCCTCCTCGGCGGAGCAGAGCGATGTGGCCGGCGCGAGCGGCAGCGGTTCGACGACGCCTGCCCGGGAGAGCCGCTCGGGTGCCGCCACTGAGCCGGTCAGCGTCCCGGCTCGGAGAGTCGGACTCCGTTCGGTGCGCGGACCATATTCCTACGGGACGGGACGGGACGGGGCTACGGGGTGAGCGATGCTTGTAGCGCGGAGACGTAGGACGCGGCTTCACCGCGCTTTAGCGCCCCGAAGAAGGCGTCGTAGCTGGTAGGCGAGAGGAAGAGCATGTGATATATCGCGTCGCCCTGGCGGCTGTTGATCCGCTCGAAGTGCTCGGTCGCGAACCTCAGCTTCGCTCGATTCTCGTCTGACACATCAGCGTCGTCTTTGAGCTCGACCACCAAGACATCCTTCGAGTTCGCCAGCTTGATGAACAGGTCAGGGTTGAAGCGCGCCTGCTTGGTGTGGTCGCCTCGTCGCCATGAGTAGGCGATCTCGTAAAAGCCCGAATCCGGTGCCTTGATCCATGACTCAGTGCGGTCGGCGATCTCGGACTCAAATAGTCGTGCGAGGAACGCGCGCTCGGGTTCATGGCTTGCCAGAACTACGTTCACCGGCGAACGAAAGTAGAATTTGTTGTCGACGCGCCTAGCGGCTCGCTTGGGGTACTGGGAGTCGTCATCGCTGACCTCCTTGACAGCCGAGCGGTCGGCGTCCTCGCCATTGTTCAACGATTCCGAGTCGTAGAAGAAGGTTGCCTCCTTCATGAACGACGTCAGCGCTGCGGAACGAGCGGACATCGTTTCGGTCGAGATCTCCTCAATTTCGAGCGGCTTGAGCTCGATTCTGACTGCTCGTGCAACCTCCCGCCGAATGTTGCCCATGGCCCGGAGCAGTCGTTGGAGGTTCTGCTCAGTCACGACGTAGCGCTTCTCGTCAATGTTCTTGAGCGAGGCGACAACTACGTCGCGGAGCGTTGTCGGCGGGTAGTCCTTGGCATAGCGGGTGCCTGACTCCAGATCGACAGCCTTGAGCTTGCCGTGCATGTTTTTCACGACCTGGTCGACGCTGTACTCGTGGTAGTGGACCCTGGTCCTCAGCGTTGACTGCTGGGTACTGGTGGCGCTGACGAAGACCGTCTGGCGCTCGAGGTCTTGGGCCTGGCTCTCGAGCTGAACGAAGCCTCGAGTGAAAAGGTTGACCTGGCCGCTGTCCTTCGAGGTCAGGTCGGTGGTCTTGGTCTCGGTGTCATACGCGAGCTGGTGAAGGACGAAGTGGTGCTTCGCATGCTCGCCGCTGGTCACCGGGTAGCTTCGGAGACGGCGCTCCTCCTCAAGCACCTCCTTCACAAGATTGGCGATCTCCGTGGACCATCTGGCGTGGTTGAACACGCGCAGGACCGGAGACGACGTTCCCACGGGAACCCGGAGGCCCCGACCGAGCACCTGCGCGATGAGCAGCTTCGAGTCGAAGGCCCGCTTTTCGGGCTCTTGTGACCGATCCGTGGGTGGCTGAGTAGCCCCATCCGCGGGTGCACCCCGTTCTCTTCCTATGTTTCCGGGTTTCTGAGGTTCCGGAACACAGGAGGAGAACGGGGTGCGATCGACAACG
>JAENWR010000043.1 GCA_016649895.1 Acidimicrobiia bacterium
ACCTGTTCTGCTGCCTGCGCGGGGCGCACGCGGATGGCCACCGGTTTGCGGCGGCGGCTGTCTCGGCGGGCGCATCGGCCGTGCTCACCGAAGCGCTGCTGCCCGTCGGCGTGCCGCAGATCGTCGTCGACGACACCCGGGCGGCGCTGCCGCATGCGGCTGCGGTCGTCCACGGGTTCCCCGCCGATCGATTGCGGCTCGTCGGCGTGACCGGCACCGACGGCAAGAGCACCACGGCGAGGACCGCCATCATCAGCGCGCACTGGCCGAGGGTCGTCGTGGTCGAGACCCGGCTCACCAGCTTGCCTTGACGGAACGCGATGTCGACCACGGCGATGAGCGTCAACTGCGCAGCCGTGCTGCCGAGCAGCCCACCCACAGCGATCCGTGGCGTGCCGGTGATCACCGCTGTCGGCGTCAGAGCGATCTCGGGGAGGTCGGTGGCCAGGGCGAGGAACACCACGCCGAAGAGCGCTCCGCCGAGACCGGTCGCCTCGGCCAGGTCGTCGGCGGTGCGGGCCATCCGGGGGCCCACCAGCAACACCACGACGGTCGCACCGGCGAGAAGCGCGACGGCCGTCACCAACCTGTCGCGAGCCCCAGCCCGCCCTCGAACGTCACCCCACGCGAAGTCGAACCCATCCGATGCCTCCGTCGTCGCTCACCGAGGCGTACCCGGCCGGGGTGGTGGGGAGACGTGGAGACGACCGGGCCCGCGGACCGTCAGCCGGGTGACACCGTGGCCGTCGGCGGACGGCCCCCTCGGCTCGCCTGGTGGCTCCGCGTCCCGACCGATGCTGCGAGCGCCACGACGGTGGAGACCACCGGCGCCCACACGAACGCTCCGAGGTCGAGCGTGGGCGACGCCGCGACCGTCAACATCGCCCAGCCACCCTCGAGCCCACCGTCGGAGACCACTCCGAGCGTGAACACCGCGACGAGGCCGGCGACCGACCCGGCCAGCGCGCCTGTGCCCGTCACGCGGGACCCGAGCCCGAGGAACACCGGCACCACCGTGGCCGCCGCGACGAGGTCGGCGATGAGGAACAGCCGAAGGATGTCGTATCCCTGCACGGCGATGAGCACCGCGGGGGCGACGAGGACGACGGTGACGAGTCGGACTGCGGTCGTGCCGAGCCGTTGGTCGGAGACGTCCTGGGCCACGAGCGCGGCCATGCCGTTCTCGAGGCTGTCGACGCTGGACGCGACGAGGGCGACGGCGAGCACCACGATGAGCAGGCGGATCGCACCCGGCAACCCGGTGAGCAGGTCGAAGAACGGCACCGACACGTCACCGAGGCCGGCGGCCACGACTCCGGTGAGGCCGACCGCGAGCACGGTGACCGCGGTGAGACCTGCCGCCACGGTGGTCGCTCGGCGGAGCGTCGCCTCGTCGGTCGCGGCCCACAGGCGCTGCCAGTAGGCCTGGTGGAACAGGTTGGCGGCGGTGAGGGCGATCAGCAGGACGAGGACCGACTCCAGCCCGCCCCGGTCGATGCGGGTGAGGCCTCCGTCGAGCGCAGCCTGGCCGGGACCATCGACGTGGAAGAGGAGCGCGGCGAGGGCCAGGGCGAGGAGGCCGAGCATCAACCAGCCCTGCCATCGGTCGGTCCTCAGCGACGCGGGAAGACCGCCGTACGCGGTGTAGGCGACGGTGACCACCGCGGTGCCGACGATGGCGACCCAGGGTTCGGCGCCGCCGAACGCGGGGAGCGCCAGCACGTCGCCGATGGCGGTGAGCTCAGCGGTGACGAACATGAACATGTAGAAGACCGACACCACCGCGACGTAGAGCTGGAACGGCCGGCCGTAGCGCAGTCGCACCCAGTCGGTGAGGGTGATGCCGGTGGGGAGGCGTCGGCGCACGTACGGGCCGAGGATGCCGATCGCCACCAGGGGCCCGGCCGCACCCAACGCATATCCCACCGCACCGAGCACGCCTCCGTACGCGGCGACGATCGGTGGGGTGAACAGGATCCACACGCCCATGCCGGAGGCGTAGAGGCTGAGGGCCAGGGGGCCGGCGCCCTGCGACGCCCGCGCCGTGAGGAAGTCGTCGCGGGTCGTGGTGCGCATCCGGCTGCTGGCTCCGACCAGCCCGAACAGCGCGAGGGTGGCGACGAGGACGCCGATGGCGGTGACGGTGTTCACGTGTCGTCGCTCCAGGAGAAGTGGTCCAGTGGTCCGTGTCCGGCTCCGAGCGCCCAGGTCCGGCCGCCGGCGAGCGCGCGGGCCACGTAGGCCTTCGCTCCGGCGAGAGCGGTCGCGACGTCGTCGCCGCGGGCGAGACGGGCGGCGACCGCAGATGCGAACGAGCAGCCGCTGCCGTGGTTGTTGGGCGTGTCGATCCGGGGGCCCCGCAGTTCGTGCACGCCGTCGGCGTCGCACCACACGTCGACGGCCAGACCCTCGGCGTCGGCGGTGGGATGGCCGCCCTTGATGACCGCCACCTCGCATCCGGCCGATCGGAGGTCGGCCGCAGCCGCACGCACGTCGTCGAGCGTGTCGAGGGTGCGGCCCACGAGCACCTCGGCCTCTCGGAGGTTCGGCGTGACGACCCGAGCGTGGGCGAGGAGCCCGTCGAGGTAGGCCGACTCGGCGTCGCGGTCGAGGAGGCGGTGGCCGGTCGACGACACCATCACCGGGTCGACCACCAGGTTCGGCAAACGCCCCGACGCCGCGAGGCCGACGATGGCATCGACGATCTCGGCGGTGGCGAGCATCCCGGTCTTCACCGCAGCGACCGCCATGTCGTCGAGCACCGCCTCGACCTGCGCCACCACGAACTCGGCGGGCACCACGTGCACGCCACGGACGCCGACCGTGCTCTGTGCCGTGACGGCGGCGAGGGCAGAGGTGCCGAACAACCCGTGGGCGGCGAAGGTCTTCAGGTCGGCTTGGATCCCGGCACCGCCACCGGAGTCGGAGCCGGCGACGGTGAGCGCCACGGTCGGGGTCATGCTGCTCCTTCGATGGCGTCGAGCAGGCCGCGCACCGCGCGGGCGGGGTCGTCGGCCCCCATGACCGCACCCATCACCGCCACGCCCGCCGCACCGGCACGCACGCACGCGGCTGCGTTGGCGGAGGTGATCCCGCCGAGGGCGAAGGTGGGCAGCGGTGCCTCGGCGAGCGCGTCGACGCCGAGCGGGGGGCCGTAGCCGGGCTTCGATGCGGTCGCGAAGATCGGCGACAACGTGGCGTAGTCGCACCAGTCGCGGGCGGCGGCCCCGAGCTCGTCGACGCCGTGGCAGCTGCGCCCGACGAGGGCGAGCCGCGTCGCCGGCGCGCCCTCGTCGGCACGCAGGTGGAGGTTGTCCCCCGCCGCCACCGGAGGCGATGCCACGACGACGGAGCCGCCTGCGTCGGCGACGAGCTCCTCGCAGAACCGCACCAGGCTGAGGCGCTCCGCGAGCGGGAGATCGCGCTCGCGCACGACGACGGCACGGGCGCCCGCATCCACGGCGAGCGACAGCACCTCGCGCAACGAGCGCCCTGCCCCCTCGGCCTGGGCCCGGTCGGTGAGGAGCAGCAGCGGCGACAACGAGCTCACTCGCGACCTCCACCGAGATCGGCGCGCCCGTCGACGGGGCTCGACGCCTCGCCGTAGAGGCGGATGGGGATGCGCCCGGCAGCTCGGGCGTGGCGGCCGGCCTCCACGGCGAGGCGCATCGCGGTAGCCATCTGCTCGGGGTGGCGGGCACGGGTGACCGCCGATGCGAGCAGGACAGCATCGCAACCGAGCTCCATGGCGAGGGCGGCGTCCGACGCGGTGCCGATGCCGGCGTCGAGGATCACCGGGATCGAGAGGGTCTCGCGGATGATGCGGAGGTTGTAGGGGTTGCGGATGCCAGCCCCGCTGCCGATCGGTGAGCCGAGCGGCATCACCGCGGCGCAGCCGACCTCCTGGAGGCGGCGGGCGACGATCGGGTCGTCGGAGGTGTAGGGCAGCACCACGAAGCCGTCGTCGACGAGTTGTTCGCACGCGTCGAGCAGCTCGGCCACGTCGGGCAAGAGGGTTCGGTCGTCGCCGATGACCTCGACCTTCACCCAGTTGGTGTCGAGCGCCTCGCGCCCGAGCCGGGCGGTCAGCACGGCTTCGCGCGCGGTGAAGCATCCGGCGGTGTTCGGCAACGGCTGGATCCCGAGCCGTTCGAGCACGTCGAGGATCGATCCTCGTGCCGCGGGATCGACCCGGCGCATGGCGACGGTGGTCAGCTCGGTTCCCGAGGCGCGGAGGGCCCGCTCGAGCACCTCGAGGCTGGGTGCTCCTCCGGTGCCGGTGATGAGGCGCGATCGGAACGACCGCCCGGCGATGACGAATGGGGGATCGTCGGCCTCGAGGTCGTCGATGGTGCGGGTGTCAGCCACCTTGGTGGGCCTCCAGGATCTCGATGCGATCGCCGTCGTGGAGGCTCGTCTCCGGCCACTGGCTGCGGGGGACGACCTCTTCGTTGACCGCCACCGCCACCCCCTTGGCGTCCTCCTCGACCAGGTGCGCGACGGTTGCCCCGTCGGGCACGGTGCGCGGCTCGGCGTTGACCGTCACGTTCACGGCGCCTCCTCCTTCGCGAACCGATCGGCGCCGAACGGGACGACCTCGTGGGGAACCGACCCCGTGTCAACGAGCTCGGCGACGGCGTCGGCGGTGACCGGGGCGAGCAGCACGCCGTTGCGGTAGTGCCCGGTGGCCACGACGACGCGGTGGTCGACCGCACCGATGATCGGAGCATTGTCGGGGGTGCCAGGCCGCAGACCGGCTGCGGTCTCGACCAACTCCGCCTCGGCGATGCCGGGCACCAGCTCCCACGCGGCCCTCAACAGGTCGGCGACGGCGCCCGCGGTCACGGTTGTGTCGGGCCCGACCTCCTCGACGGTCGCGCCGATGACCACCTCACCGTGACGAGGAGCGAGGTACACGTCGAGACCGCGCAGCACGTGGGTGGGCAGGACGGCCGTCGGCGTGACGGCCACGCGGAGGATCTGTCCCTTCACGGGCCGGACCGGCAGCCCCGGCACCAGGTCGGGCGAGCACCAGCCCGCGGCCACCACCACCACATCGGCGTCGAGCTCCTCGGTGGAGCGCGGTGCGCTCGACACGAGCTGGCCACCGCTGCGGGTCACGCCGGAGCGCAGTGCCCGCAGCAGCCGCCGGCTCTCGACCTGGTGATCATCCGCGACGAAGAGACCGCCACGCACGCCGGTGGCCAGAGCGGGCTCGCGGCGCCGCAGCTCGCGCGAGGTGAGCCGTTCGACCTCGAGGCCGAGCTCGTCCTGATAGGTGCGCAACGCGTCGATGGCGGCGATGTCGTCGAGGTCGCGGGCGACGGTGAGGGTGCCGCAGCGCAGGTATCCGGGATCGACGCCGGATGCCTCGGCCAGCTCGGCGGCGAACGACGGCCAGCGGCGGGCCGACTCGAGGTTCAACGCGAGCAGCGCCTCCTCGCCGTAGTGCAGCTCGGTCACCGGGGCGAGCATCCCGGCCGCCACGTGGGCGGCGGCGCGGGTCGGTTCGGGGTCGTGGACGGTGACGGTCATGCCGCGCTGCGCGCATCGCCAGGCGATCGAGAGACCGATGACGCCCGCGCCGACCACGGCCACCCTCATCGGGACCGTCCCTGGTCGATGGCGTCGAGGAGCCCGCGGACCGCAGCCACCGGATCGGCGTGGCCGTACACCGCGCCCACCGCGGCCACCCCCCACGCCCCCGCGTCGAGCAGCTCGGGCACCCTCTCGACGGTGACGCCGCCAATGGCGATGACCGGGATGTCGACCGCGGCGGCGACCGCCTCCACGCCCCGCACCCCGATGGGATCGGGCAGGCCCGTCTTGGTCGTGGTGGCATACGCGGGACCGACACCGAGGTAGGTGGCCCCCTCCCCTGCCAGACGGCGGGCCGTCTCGGGGTCTCGGGCCGTGCCGCCGATCACCGCACCGTCGCCCAAGATCCGACGCGCGAGGGCGACGCTGAGATCGTCGGCACCGAGGTGGACTCCGTCACCCCGCACGGCCTGAGCCAGGTCGACCCGGTCGTTCACCAGGCACAGCGCCGACGCCACCTCGCACACGCGGTGCAGGCGCATCGCGTGGTCGTAGCGACTGCGGTCCGACTCGGCCTTCGTCCGGATCTGCACCAGCGGCGCCCCCGCGGCAACGGCCGCCTCGGTGATGGAGGTCACCTCAGCGCCCACTCCCGGAGGGGTGACGACATGAAGTCTCGGAAAGGTGGTGGTAGCGATGATCCCTCGTCTCCCTACGGCGGCATGATCCGCGTCAGGTTCGACGGTCGAGGGCAGCCACAGCCCTCCTCTCAGCCCGGTGCTCCGGACTCCCGTGCCGCAGGGAACCTACCGCACCCTTGCCCGGTGTTCGCAACCGATCACGATCGTGGCGGAGCAGCCCTTTCGATCGGAGCGGGGCCGTGGCCCCCGGATTGGGGCCAGACGCGCCGGAACAGCGCCATGGAGCGCAACCGATGAACGGCGGCCAAGACGCGGTGGAGCCACTCCGCCGACGCGATCGAGCAACTGGGGCTCACACCACACGAAGCCGTTCAGCGGCGCGCAGCAACCACCCGTGGAGGTGCCGTTGCGTGCCGCTCCGTCACGCTCTCTCGAAAGCTGTACCAGGCGGCCCGGTAGAAATCCCGGTAGAACAAGACCCTTTTCGGGCCGCCGACGAGGTCCCAGATCGGCGGGACATACCCGCTGACCTGGCCTTTCGTGAGCGCCCCCGGCACGACTCGAACGTGCGACCGTCGGATTAGAAGTCCGATGCTCTATCCAGCTGAGCTACGAGGGCTTGGACCGAACATGCTGCCATGTACCGCGCTGGGCGATCCTACGGAGACGACCGCCCTCGCATCCCAGTTCGGCCTCGGGCGAAGCGTCGCCTATGCTGGCCCGCTGCACGGTGGCCGTAGCTCAGGTGGTTAGAGCGCCAGGTTGTGGCCCTGGAGGTCGGGGGTTCGAGTCCCCTCGGTCACCCCACCGGACAGGCTCGCTGCTGTGGGTTATCGCCCACAGCAGCGAGCCGGTACACTCGCCGTTTCAACACGAGCGCCTCTAGCTCAATGGCAGAGCGTCGGACTCTTAATCCGCAGGTTCTGGGTTCGAATCCCAGGGGGCGTACCACTCGAGACCCCAGGCCACACCGGGACACCGGAGGCCTGGGGTCTCGTCGCGTCGGCCGAGATGATCGTCGAAACGGCATCGCCGCCGTAGCGGCGAGGCAGCAGACTGCCGGCGTGACCTTCGAGCTGCGACCAACCACCGACGACGAGCTCCCCCTGTTCATCCGAGTGATGGAAGACCCGTTCGGCTTCCACGGGGGTGAGCACACCCTCGAGGACTTCAGGGGCGTGCTCGAGCTCGACCGCACGATCGCCGCGATCGACACCGACGGAGCGATCGTCGGCACGGCGGGAGCGTTCACCTTCGAGCTCACCCTCCCGGGCAACCTCACGGTGGCCGCCGCCGGCGTCACCATCGTCACCGTCCACGCCACCCACCGCCGGCGCGGCATCCTCCGCTCGATGATGCGCCACCAGCTCGACGACATCGCCGCTCGCGGCGAACCGGTGGCCCTCCTCACCGCCTCGGAGTCCTTGATCTACGGCCGCTTCGGCTACGGCCTCGGTGTGCTCGGTGCCAACTACACCATCGCCACCGACCACGCGACCCTCATCCGCCCCCCGACGGCCGGCGGCCGACTCCGTCTCTGCACCAAGGAGGAGTTCGAGGAACACGCACCCGGCGTCTACGACCGGCGTCGCCGGCAGATCCCCGGAGCCGTGAACCGCGCCGACACGTGGTGGACCGACTGGCTGCACGATCGCGAGCACGACCGCGGCGGCGCCAGCGAGCGCTGGCACGTGCTCCACGAGAACGACGCCGGCGAGGTCGACGGCATGCTCGCCTACCGCCGCACCCGCGACACCGAGCACGGCCTGTCACGGAACCAGTTCCGCATCGACGAGCTCTACGGGCGCGACGACGAGATCGAGGCAGCCCTGTGGCAGTACACGTTCGAACACGACCTCATCCACACCGTGGTGGCGAAGGGCCGACCGGTCGACGAGCCCATCCGGTGGCGCCTCGCCGACCCCCGCCAGCTCACCACCACCGACGTCGTCGACGATCTGTGGGTGCGGATCATCGACGTCGAGGCCGCGATGTCGGCCCGGCGCTATGGCACCACCGATCGGCTCGTCGTCGAGGCGCACGACGAGTTCCGTCCCGCCACCAGCGGTCGCTACGCCATCGAGGGCGGCGCCGACCACGCGGCATGCACCCGCACCGACGAACCTGCCGACCTCACCATGGGCATCGTCGAGCTCGGCTGCATCTACCTCGGCGGGGTGACGCCCACCGCACTCCACCGGGCGCGCCGAATCGACGAGATCACGCCCGGCGCGATGCAGCGGGCCGACGCCTTCTTCGCGTCGACCCCGTCACCCTGGATGACCACCGGCTTCTGAGTCGCGGTAACGTCGCCAGCACAACGTTCGGCGACTCCGGGGGGAACCACCATGGCCGATGTCCGCACCGAGGCACGCAGCTGGATCCAGGAGAACTGGAGTCCCGACCTCACCCTCGGGGCGTGGTGGGAGGCGCTCGCCATGGCCGGCTGGGCCTTCCCTCACTGGCCGAAGGGGTACGGCGGCCGTGGCCTCGAACGTGACGACACCCGCGTGGTCAACGAGGAGCTCGCCGCGGCCAAGGCGGTGGCGCCCCCGGGCGGTCTCGGCCAGATGATGGGCGGCCCGGTCACCATCGACTTCGGCACCGACGACCAGAAGGACGCCTGGCTGAGGGCGTTGGCCGACGGCCGCGAGGGGTGGTGCCAGCTGTTCAGCGAGCCCGGCGCCGGGTCCGACCTGGCCAGCGCCCAGACCAAGGCGGTGCGCGACGGCGACGTGTGGGTGGTCAACGGCCAGAAGGTGTGGACCTCGGGCGCGGTCACCGCCACCCGCGGCATGCTCGTGGCCCGCACCAACCCCGACGCACCGAAGCACCGGGGACTCACCTACTTCATCATCGACATGGACCAGCCCGGCGTCGAGATCCGGCCGCTCAAGCAGATGAACGGCGGCGCCTCGTTCAACGAGGTCTTCTTCTCCGACGCCATCGTCGGCCACGACCGCATCCTCGGCGGGGTCGACACCGGCTGGCAGGTGGCGGTCGCCACCCTCGCCTATGAGCGACAGGGCCTCGGCAGCCGCGGTGCGCCGGGTGGCGTGATGGCGGGCTCCCCCGGCGAGAAGGCCGGTCACCTCGACCGTCCCATCCGCGAGCTGATCGCCGCCGCGCAGAAGGAGCGCAACGCGGCCGAGCGCGGTGCGGCCGCCCGAGGCCCGAACGCGATCCGACGCCTGGCCGAGGAGATGGGCCGCAGCGACGACCCCACCATCCGCCAGCGCATCGTCGACCTGCACATCCGCACCGAGGTGATGCGCTACACCGCTCTGCGGGCGCGGGCCGCCGCCCAACAGGGCCGGCAACCCGGCCCCGAGGTCTCCATCGCCAAGCTGGCCAGCTCCGAGCTCGGGCGCCGGGCCCGCGACCTCAGCCTGGAGATCCTCGGCGCCTACGGCACGCTCATGGGCGACGACTCCCCCGGCGAGGGCATGTTCCAGCAGATGGGACTGTCGGTCCACGCGTCGTCCATCGCCGGCGGCACCGACGAGATCCAGCGCAACATCATCGGCGAGCGCGTCCTCGGCCTGCCGAAGGAGCCGCAGGTCGACCGCGACGTGCCGTTCAAGGAGCTCCAGGTCGGCACCCGCCGCTGAAGGGTCGAGGGCCGGGCGAGTACCGTCGGGCGCCATGAAGCGCATCGGGATCCTCGTGGTGGCCTACAACGCTGCCACCACGCTCGCCAAGACCCTCGACCGCATCCCTGCCGACTTCCGCCCCCGCATCTCGAGCATCCTCGTCAGCGACGACCACAGCCAGGACGACACCTACCTCATCGGACTCGGCTACCGCGAGCAGTCCGACCTGCCTCTCACCGTGGTGCGCACGCCGCAGAACCTGGGCTACGGCGGCAACCAGAAGGTCGGGTACCAGTGGGCGATCGAGAACGACCTCGACATCGTCGTCCTCCTCCACGGCGACGGCCAGTACGCGCCCGAGATGCTCCCTGCCGTCGTCGCGCCGCTCGAGAACGACACGGCCGACGCCGTCTTCGGCTCGCGCATGCTCGAGCGGGGGCGAGCCCGCGAGGGTGGAATGCCGCTCTACAAGTACGTGGGCAACAAGATCTTGACCCGGGTCGAGAACACCATGGCCGGAGCCGACCTCTCCGAGTGGCACTCCGGGTACCGGGCCTACTCGACCAAGGCGCTGGCGGCCGTGCCCTTCGCCCGCAACTCCGACGACTTCAACTTCGACACCCAGATCATCATCCAGCTCATCGAAGCCGGGATGCGCATCACCGAGGTGCCGATCCCCACGTTCTACGGCGACGAGATCTCGTATGTGAACGGGATGCAGTACGCCCGCGACATCACCCGCGACGTCACCCGGTACCGGCTCCACAAGATGGGCTTCGGCACCGGCGAGATGGCCTTCGCCACCACCGAGTACACCGAGGCCGACGGCGAGGACACGGCCCGCGCCACCCTCGCCCACTGGACGAGCCAGATGCCACCGGCGCGCGTCCTCGATCTTGGACGCGCCGACGACACCCTCGCCGCCACGCTGCGCGAGCAGGGTCACGACGTCACCGTGGTCGATCCCAGCACCGATCTCGACGACGGCATCCCCGCCGACGTCGGCTCGGACATCGGCTCCGGCTTCGACCTGATCCTGGCCGTCGACGTGCTCGAACACGTGCGCCACCCCGACCGCGTGCTCGACGACGCTCGGCGGCTCCTGCGCCCCGATGGGCGGGTGCTCGTCGCCGTCCCCAACTTCGGGCACTGGTACCCGCGCCTGCGCACGATGTTCGGGACGTTCGACTACGACCGCCGCGGTATCCTCGACGCCGACCACGTGCGGTTCTTCACCCGGCGCAGCTTCTTGCGACTGGCGCGAGGCTCGGGGTTCTCGGTGCGGCGGTCGGCCACCACCGGCCTGCCGCTCGAGGTGACGGCACGGGGTGCAGCGCCGTCGACGTCGCCGACACCCGGCCGGTTCGTGCGCCGGGCCGATCGCCTGCTCGGCCGGCTGCGACCCACGCTGTTCGGCTACCAATTCCTGTTCGACCTGGCACCCACCGTGGGCACGGGCCAGAAGCGTTCCTAGAGGCTGGCGAGCAGGTCCTTGGCCAACTGGGCCCGACGGACCACCTCGCCACCCATGCCGACCGCGGCGGCCTTGCCCTCGTCGCCACCACCCATGGCACCGGTGGCATAGCGGACGAACACGCCCTCCATGATGCAGGCCAGCCGCCAGTGGCCGAAGGCCATGTAGTACGGCAGCGACGACAGGTCGAGGCTCGACTTCTCCGCGTAGCGAGCAGCCAGGTCGGCCCGCGTGGGGAAGCCGTCGGCCGTGGTGGCCGGAGCGATGCCCATGCGGGGGACCTCACCTCGGTCGGTCCAGTAGATGAGCATGGTGCCGATGTCGGCGAGCGGGTCGCCGAGGGTGCACAGCTCCCAGTCGAGCACCGCAGCCACCTTGCCGTCGTCGCCGAACATGCAGTTGTCGAGCCGGTAGTCGCCGTGGGCGATCACCGCTCCCTGCTGCTCGGGCTTGCGGGCCACGAGCAGGTCGTGCACCTCGTCGACGATCTCGGCGGGGCGGAACACCCCGGCCTCGCGCTCCTGGTCCTGCGACCCCTGGAACTGCCCGTGCCAGCGCTTGAGCTGGCGGCCGAGGTAGTCCTCCTTCTTGCCGAGATCGCCGAGGCCGACCGCATCGGGGTCAAGCGAGTGCAGCGCCACCATCACGTCGACGAGATCGTTGCCCGCACCACGACGGGTCTCCTCGTCGAAGAGCTCCTCGGCCTGCTCGCGACCGCGCACGATGTGCCCCTCGACGAAGCCCATCACGTAGAACGGCGCGCCGTTCACCTCGACGTCCTCGCAGAAGCCGAGCGCCACCGGCACGGGCACCGGCGAATCCTTCAGCGCGGCGATGATCTTGTGCTCGCGACCCATGTCATGGGCGCTGGCGAGCACGTGGCTCACCGGCGGGCGGCGCAGCACGAGCTTGCGGCCGGTGGCGTCGGTGACGAGGAACGTGAGGTTCGAGCGGCCGCCGGCGATGAGCTCGAAGGTGACCGGAGCCTCCACCGGAGGGGTGTTCTCCACCAGCCACTCGGTGACCTTGCTCTCGTCGATGCCGTCCATCAGTCCCCCATGGCGCGTCGTGCATTTGTACGAATCGAGACGGTACTCGACGGCGGAGGGGGGCCGGTCAACGAGAGAAGCGGGTGACCACCTCGACGTGCGGACTGTCGGTGAACAGGTCGACCAGGGTGGAGCCCTCGTGGCGCCATCCCGCTTCGGTGAGGAGCCGGGCATCGCGGCCGAGGGATCCCGCGTCGCAACTCACGAGGGCGAGCCGCTGGGCACCGGTGGCGCCCACCTTGGCGACCCCGTCGCGGGCGAGCCCGTTGCGCGGCGGATCGGCGACGACCACGCCCGCCTGCGACGGTCGCCAGCGCTCGACGGCCGAGCGCACCACTCGCGCATCGGCATCGGCCAGGTTCACCTTGGCGTCGGCCACCGACGAGCGCGACCGTTCGACAGCCACGACGGGACGGCCCCGTCCGACGGTGGCGGCGAAGAGCCCGACACCGCAGTAGAGGTCGACGAGCGGTGCGAGTGGATCGGCGCCCTCGAGCGCGGCAGCCACCACGTCGACCAGGGCGGCGGCACCGTCGGGCCGGCTCTGGAAGAACGACTCGGCCGAGACACGCAGGCGCACGTCGTGGATGACCTCGTGGATCCAGGCACGCTTGCCCGCAGCGAGTTGGTCGGCGCCCACCACGAGCACGTCGTCGGGAAGTTCGACCTCACCCACCTTGGGGGCGACGAGTGCGAGTCGTTCGCCGGTGGCCGCACCGGCGCGCAGCGTGACCTCATCGGCCCTCCCGAACCGGCCGGCGAGGAGCATCTCCTCGACGAGCGGGTGGGCCACTCGGCAGGTGTCGACCGCGATGCGATCGTGACCGTGGGCGGCGCGGTAGCCGGCTCGGCCCTCGGTGACCGCAGCACGCACCGTGGTGCGGAACCCCGACGCCGGCAGCTGCGGACCGGGATCGACGAGCGGCGCGTCGAGGCGCCCGATGCGCTCGAGCGCCTCGGTGACCATGTCGACCTTCAGACGCCGCTGGGCCGGGAGCGACACGTGCGCGAACCCGCAGCCACCACAGCCGTGGCCGATGTGGGGGCACACCGGCTCGACCCGGTCGGCGGCCGCCTCGAGCACCTCGTCGACCGACCCACGAGCGAAGCTCTTGTGCTCGGAGCGGATCTGGACGCGCACCTGCTCGCCCGGGAGGGCGCCCTCCACGAACACGACGCGGCCCGACGGGTCACGGGCCACCCCCTCGCCGCCGACGGCGATGGCGTCGATGTGCAGATCGATGGTCATCGCCTCGCAGCGTAGGGTGTCGGGGTGCCTGAGCAGCCTTTCCCGCCGCGCCCCATCGAGATCGCGCCCTCGGTCCTTCCCGCCGACTTCTCCCGCCTCGGCGAGGAGTGCGAGGCCCTCGAGGCGGCCGGGGTCGACCGCATCCAGTGGGACGTGATGGACGGCCGGTTCGTGCCCAACCTCACCTTCGGGCCCGATGTCATCGCCTCGGTCCGGAACCGGGTCGAGGTGCCGTTCGAGGCCCACCTCATGGTCCTCGAACCCGATGAGATGGCCGCCCGCTACGTCGAGGCGGGCTGCGGGATGCTCATCGTGCACGCCGAGGCCTGCCGTCACCTGCACCGCACGCTCGGCGCGATCCGCGAGCTCGGCGCCAGCCCTGCGGTGGCCCTCAACCCCTCCACCCCGGTCTCGGTCGTGCGCCATGTGCTCGATCTGGTCGACCTGGTGCTGGTGATGACCGTCAACCCGGGTTTCGGCGGGCAGGCCTACATCTCGACGATGGAGCCGAAGATCGCCGAGCTCCGCCAGCTCATCGTCGACGGCCGCTACGAGGTCGACATCGAGGTCGACGGCGGCATCGGCTCGGGCACCATCGCGGGGGCTGCATCGGCGGGTGCCAACATCCTCGTGGCCGGCAGCGCCCTCTACCGTGACCCCGAGGGTCTCGCACATGCGGTGACCGACCTGCGGGCCCGTGCCGAGGCCGCAGCCGCCACCGGGTGACGCTGGTACGTCGCACGGTCGGTCCGGCCGTGGCCCTTGCGCTCGTCATGTCGGCCGGTGCCTGCTCTGACGAGCCGAGCGTCGAGGCCTTCTGCGACGCGGTCGAACAGGTCGTGGCGGCGGGGCCACTCTTCCCCGACCGGACCGACGGTGAACCCGTGGCCGATCTCGACGCGCTCGCCGCGCTGAGGGACATGACCGACGCCGCGCCGGGCGAGATCGAGACCCACACCAGTGTGCTGCTGGCCGAGGCCGAGGGATTGGCCGCGGAGGCCGCCCAGCGCGTCGACGCCACCCAAGGCTCGGCGTCGTCCGTCACCCCCACGACCGAGCCGCCGACCACTCCGCGCCCTCAGCGTGCGCAGGTGGAGTCGGCCCAGGCCGAGGTGACGGCGTTCGTGGCCGACGAGTGCGACATCGACCTCAGCGCCTGACCCGGACCGAGGACTGTCAGGTCAGCGTGGTGACGACCGTCGTCAGCGTGCCCAGGACCCCGACCGTCACCAGGGTGTTGAGGCGCATGGCCCGGTCGATCGCACCCCGGAGGTTCGCGTCGAGCACATCGATGCGACCCAACAGCTTGGCGTCGACCGAATCGATGCGCGACGACAGCGCAACCTCGACCGAATCGACCCGCGACGACAGCGACGCCTCGACCGAATCGATCCGCGACGTGAGCACAACCTCGACGCGGTCGATCCGGTCGTCGAGCCGGTGCAGGTCGTCCTTGGTCGCGACGTTGGCCCATCCGACGGGTGGCAGGTGCTCCATGAGAGTTCGGTCAGGTCATCTCGCCGCGTCGGGTGATGACGCGGTCGATGATGCCGTACTCCTTGGCTTCCTCGGCGGCGAACCAGCGGTCGCGGTCGGAATCGAGGGTCACCTGCTCCACCGTCTGGCCGGTGTGGAACGCGATGCGCTCGGCCATCAGCTTCTTTGTGTAGGCCATCTGCTCGGCCTGGATGGCGATGTCGGTGGCCTGGCCCTGCACGCCGCCGAGCGGCTGGTGCATGAGGATGCGGGCGTGGGGCAGCGAGAAGCGCATGCCCTTCTCGCCGGCACACAGCAGGAACTGGCCCATCGAGGCACCGAGACCCATGCAGATCGTGCCCACGCGGGGGCTGATGAACTGCATCGTGTCGTAGATGGCCATGCCCGCGGTGACCGAGCCACCCGGCGAGTTGATGTAGAGCCAGATGTCGGACTCGGGGTCCTCACCCTCGAGGAAGAGCATCTGAGCGGTGAGGAGGTTGGCGACGGTGTCGTTCACCTCGGAGCCGAGGTAGACGATGCGCGACTTCAGCAGCCGGTTGAAGATGTCCATCGACGGATCGAAGCCGCCGGTGCCTCCAGCGGCGGTGAACGGGACGGCCGCGAGCGGCGGTGCGGCGGTTCCGGGGTTGTCCATGGATCTCCCTCTTCTGCTCACGAATGTCACGTCCCTCGGACGGGTCTGGAGGAAGGGTAGCGGCCCCTCGGCGATGACCGGTGCGGGGCCGCCGACGGACCCGACGGGTAACCTCGGGGGGTCACGCGGACGTGGCGGAACTGGTAGACGCGCCAGGTTTAGGTCCTGGTGCCGAAAGGCATGGGGGTTCGAGTCCCCCCGTCCGCACGTCGCTCAGCTCCCGTCGTCGGTACCTGGCTCGTCGCTCTCCGGCTCGTCACAGCCATCGGCGGTGGCATCGCTCACCCCGGCGAGGGCCGACGGGGAGATCGTCATCTCCAACCTGCCCGCATCGGCCACCTCCAGGATCGTCCACCCGTCGTCGAGGTCCTCACGCACGCAGGTGGGCCCCTCGACCGTCCAGTGGGGGCTGTAGCGCACCCGCACGGTCACCTCCCCCGCCCTCCGCACGTCGAGGACGATCCCGTCGGCGGTGAGGTCGACCAGCTCGGCCGGCCCCTCGATCAGCGACTCGCTGTGGAGGACCCGCCACACGCGCCAGTCGTCGTTCTCCCAGACGAGATCGAGGTAGGGCAGGCCCCGGTCGAGGAGCTCGGCCTCATCCTTCGCTGACGGGTCGAGCTCGGCATCGGGAAGCGCCACATACTGGACGGCGGTGTCGCGCAGCCACACGTGGAGGTCGAGCGCGGTGAGCCCGTCGTCGTCGTAGAAGACCGGGTTCACGCGTCGGTCGAGCTGGCGCTCCCACCCGCGGGCCAGCGGCAGCTCGGGGGCCACGTAGGCAGCCTCCCAGTGACGGCGGGTGAAGGGGATCTCGACGCGCGCCGGACCGCCGGCGTCGGCGAGCACGGCGTCGATCATCGGCTGGAAGAAGGCGGCGTCGGAAGTGGGATCCTCGGCCGCCCACAGCACGGCGTCGGAGGCGGCCGCCCACGCCCATCCGAGGAGGACAGCCGCCGCCACGGGAACGGCCCACCGGCGTGAGCACCAGGTGAGCGCGGTGATGACCGGCAGGGCGAAGAACATCGGTAGCCGAGCCACGTTGCCGCCCACCGGGGTCGACATGACGATGGCACCGACCGTTGCGAGGAGCGAGATGAGCACCACGGCGTGCAGCTCGCGGTCGGACCGGTCCGATGCGACATAGGTGGCGCCGAGCGCGAGGAGCGAGATGAGGAAGCCGCCGAGTGCGAACGGGAAGGTCCCGCCGGAGGGGAACACGACGGCGATGACGATGACCGGGCCCATCGCCGCCAGCCCGAGGAGCGGGCCCTGCCCCCGGACGTCGCCGAACCGCACGATGTCGCGGGCCGACCGCCACGTCACGAGCGAGCATCCGCCCGCGACGATCGCCAGGAAGAGCGCGGCGACCGGGCTCGCCAGCCCCGACAGTGCCGCCAGCGCGATGGCGCACCCGAGACGACTCCTGGCCCAGCACACCAGGGCACAGAGGGCAACGGCGACCCCCAACATGAACGCCAGCCGCCCCACCGCCACATTGGCCACGAACCCGACGGCGAACAGCGAGCTGCCGACGAGCACGGCCGAGCGGCCGGCCCGCAGGCGGAAGAGGAGCGATTCGATCGCCGCGGTGGCCACCACGGCGGACAGCACGGCCACGACCGACGGACCCAACACGGAGCCGATCGGGGGCATCAGCACGCTGTAGCCGAGGCTGTGGTGCCCGCCGTACCAGTGGTTGTTCCACACGGTGATGCCCTCGGAGCGGAACATCTCGATGCGGAAGACCTGGGCCGGCCAGTCGGCACCCCTCCACCCCGCAGCGATCACCACGACGGTGAGGAGCGCCGCGATCGCCGGAGCGACGAGTGACGACACGCCGGCGGACTCGGAGGTGCGCAGCGCGAGGCTACGACCGGTTCGCACCATCGGGCGAGACGCTACTCGCACCTGAGGGTAGGTTTGCCGGGCTGATGCTCGGCCCGAGGAGGTGCAGCGCCCCGTGCGTTGTCGTGTGTGGCTCATCGTGAGCCTGGCGATCGTCCTGATCGCCGCAAGCGGCTGCGGTGACGACGATGTCGCCGAACCCGATCCCGACGAGCGCCTCGTCGAGATCTACGCGGCCACGATCGAGGCCGTGGTCGCCGAGGCATCGACCCTGCCAGCCGAGGGCGACGACCCGATGTTCGTCTACGTCGGCGAGCGCCACGACGTGAAGATCAACGCCGACGTGCAGCTCGGTGTCGTGGTCGAGCTCGAGGGCTGGGCCACGATCCGCTTCATCGACGAGCAGAACGAGGGCATCGACACCGACGATCCCGAGATGCCGGTGCGCGGCGAGGGCATGCTGGTGGGCCTCGGGCCGGTGCCCGATGGCGAAGCCTCGGTGGTCGTCTACGCCGACCGCTACGAGTCGGAATCGTCCACCGTCGTCTACGACGTTGCTCTCCACCGCCGTGGTGGCATCTGGGAGGTCGAAACCCCGCTCGAGGGAACCGAGGTCGACGCTGCTCCCTGAGCGGATCGTCGCCGTGACGCTCGATGTCGGCGGGGTGCTCACCCTGCCGCCCGTCGACGAGCTGCTCAGGAGCCATGGCCTGCCGGCGATGGCCGAGGCGATGCTCGTGGCCCACCACGCGGCGGTGACGGTCGAGGACGGACTGCTCGCCCAGCGGGGCGATGAGGCGGTCGACGGGTTCGGGGCCGAACGGCACGCCTACTACCGGGCGTTCGCTGCCGCCATGGGCGCTCCGCACGACGCACTCGTGCGCGTGGTCGACGCCCTTGCCGAGATGGCGATCCGCGAGATGCCGTGGACGTTGGCCGCTCCCGGTGCCCTCCAGGTGATCGCCGACCTGAACAGCGCCGAGGTGCCGGTGGCCATCGTCAGCAACTCCAACGGCACGGTCGAAGCCCAGCTGCGCGACATGGGGATCTGCCAGCGCGGACCGGGCCCGCTCCCGCACGTGGCGGCGGTGATCGACTCGGCCATCGTCGGCGTGCGCAAGCCCCACCCCCAGATCTTCGATCCCGCGCTCGACGCTCTCGGCGTCGACCGACACTCGGTGGTGCACGTGGGCGACACCGTGGCGTTCGATGTGGCGGCCGCGCTCGCCGCCGGCATCACCCCCATCCACTACGACGCCAGCGGCACCTGCACCGGCGACCACGCCCACATCACTCGCCTGGCCAAGCTCGTCACACTCGTCGACGCGCGCTCCTAGTCCTCGGGGTCGCAGAACCGATCGACGCACTCGCCGGCTACCTCGAGTGCCCGTTCCACCACAGCGTCGTCCAACTCCACGCCGGTGGTGGTGGCCGTCGCCACCAGCCCCTCGAGCTCGAGCAAGGCCTCGGTGAGCATCGGCTCGTCGTGGGTGCACGTGCGACACACCGCATCGACCGCACCAGCGGCGACCGCCACGGCCTGGCGCCGCGAGCCTCGATCGGCCAACCAGTTCGCGGTGCCGAGGAGCTGCTGAGCGAGGGGACGAACCTCGTCTTCGTCGGCCCGATCGACCGACGGGAGGATCGAGCTCCACTGCCCCCATCGGCGTCGCACGGCTGCCCGTGCCGTGGTGCCGTAGAAGACGGCCCCGAGGGCGAGCACGCCGCCGAGGAAGTAGAGACCAACCGCCATGTTCGGCCGGAACAGCACGGGCAGCAACGCCCCGATGACCCAGGTGAGCTGCAACCGGACCTCGAAGCGGGCGAAGGCCCGCCCTCGTTCGGCGTCGGGGGCATCGCGTTGCACCAAGCTGTCGAAGCCCTGCCGTCCGAGGTTCGCCGCCAGGCCCAACATCAGGGCCACCAGCGTCAGGCTGGGGATGACCAGGACCTTCGGGACGAAAAGTGCGACGACCGCCGGGAGGATCATCGCCACCTCGAGGATCCGCTCCTCGATGAGCAAGCGTCGTAGTCCGGGTGCGATGAACGTGGCCGCGAACCCGCCGAGACCGCCCGCGCCGGCGACCAGGGCGAACACCCACGCCGGCTCACCTTCGGCCTTCAGGGTGAAGGCGACGAAGAACGAGAAGAACCCCACGCCGCCGCGGACGAGCGCCATCGACGACACGCCGAGGATCAGAGACGGGTTCCGCAGCTCCTGCGCTTCGATGAGACGCATCCCGGGAGGACGGACGACACCCGGCGCACGTTGGATGCGCAGCGCGGCGAGAAACGAGCCGGCGTAGAAGAGCGACCCCACGAACAGGACGGCCCGGGCATTGGCCAGACCCAGCACACTGGCGGCGATGCCCGCGCCACACGCTCCGGCAACCGCCGCCACCCGCGACAGCGTGGCGTTCGACTCCACCAGCTTCGACGCCTCGTCGACCAGGCGCGGCACGAGCGCGCTCTTGGCCACGGCGTGGGTCTTGTTCAAGACCAGGATCGAGAACGCGATCGGGTACAACGCGAGGGTTCGCAGCTGGAAGGCCAGCAGGAAGCACAACAGGGCCCGACTGAGACAGGCCGTGGCGATGACGGCCCGGTGGCCACCCCTGACCCGGTCGACGAACGGTCCGATGAGCGGCGCCACCACGGCGAAGGGCGCCATGGTGATCACCAGGTAGAGGATGATCCGCGGCTGGGCCGCGTCGATCGACAGGTTGAAGAACAGCGACCCCGCCAGCGACACCGCCACGAACGCGTCGGCACCCGAGCTGAGAGCGGTGGTGTGCGCCAGGCGGTCGATGGGATCCGGGCCGAAGGCGCGCCGCGCCAGACCGGACAGACGGCCCGCTCTCGTGTGCGGTGGTGCGGTGTCGGTCAGTGATCCTCCCCAGTCGGCGACCCGACCATCTTGGCCGGTAGCGTCGACCGGTGTGACCGACCGACCGACCACCCCTGCCCTGCTGGTGGAGCTCGACACCCTCGATGCCAACCTGGCCGCGATGGGCGAGCGCCACGCCGGCCGGGCGCTGCGGACCCATGTCAAGGCCTTCAAGTCCACGGCGATGGCCACCCGGGTCGCCGCCTCCGGCCACCCCACCTTCTGTTGCGCCACCATCCGCGAGGTCGAGGGGATGGCCGCGGCCGGGCTCGGTGACGACCTGCTGTTGGCGAACGAGGTACTCGACGCCCGGCGGCTCGGCACGGTCGCCGAAGCCGGGGCTCGGGTCACCGTGGCCGTCGACTCACCCGAGACGATCCGTGCCGCAGTCGACGGCGGCGTCCGAGAGGTCCTCATCGACGTGAACGTGGGGCTCCCCCGCTGTGGGTGCGACCCCTCCGAGGCCGGCCGGTTGGCCGACGCGGCGCGGGCTGCGGGGCTCGAGGTCCGTGGCGTCATGGGCTATGAGGGTCACGTCGTCGGCCTGGAGGACCGGGCGGCTCGGCGGGCCGGGGTCGAGGCGGCGATGGAGCTGCTGCTCGCCGCCCACGCCGACGTCGGGGGCGAGGTCGTGTCGGCCGGAGGCACCGGCACCTACGACATCAACCCGTGGGCCACCGAGATCCAGGCCGGTTCGTTCCTGCTCATGGACACGGCCTACACCCAGCTCGACCTGCCCTTCCGCCAGGCGCTGTTCGTGCTCGGGCGGGTGATCTCGGTGAACCGCACCCACGGCTTCGCCGTCGCCGACGTCGGCCTCAAGTCGCTCGGTATGGACCACAGAAACCCCACGATCGACGGCCATCGGGTCTGGTTCTGCTCCGACGAGCACATCACGTTCGCCCCGAGCGGCGACACGGCGCTGCCCGCCGTCGACGACCTCATCCGGGTCGTCCCCGCGCACGTCGACCCCACGGTCGCGCGCCACGAACGGTTCATGGTCGTCCGCGGCCACGAGCTCGTCGACGAGTGGCCCATCGACCTGCGGCATTGGTGAGCCCGACACCCGGAACCGGTCGCGGCAGGTCGCTAGGTTGGCACCGAGACTGAGCGACTTGGAGGTCACCGCATGAGCATGGTCACCGAGTTCAAGGAGTTCATCAACCGAGGCAATGTCGTCGACCTGGCGGTTGCGGTCGTCCTCGGCACCGCCTTCGGCGCGGTTGTGACGTCGTTCGTCGACGACGTCCTCATGCAGATCGTCGCCATCATCGTGGGCGAGCCGGACTTCTCCGCCCTCGCGATCAAGCTCGGCGAGAACGGGGAGGACGGCATCATCTACTACGGCAACTTCCTCACCGTGCTGGTGGGCTTCATCATCATCGCCTTCGCCGTGTTCCTCGTGGTGAAGGCCATCAACTCGATGCAGAGCCAGCGCGCCCAGGGCGAGACGCCGGCCGAGGAGGAGCCGGCGCCGACTCCCGATCAGCAGCTGCTCATGGAGATCCGTGACCTGCTCGCAACCCGCAACACCGGCGGCGGGACACCGCAGGTCTGACGCGGACTACTCGGGGTGGTGCTCGGCGTAGCGCTCGAGCGACACCTGGATCTCGCGTTTGGCTGCGTCGACACCCTCCCAGTCGCGCACCGAGGTGTGCTTGTGGGGTTCGAGCGCCTTGTACACCTCGAAGAAGTGCCCGATCTCGGCCAGCAGGTGGGGCCGGATGTCGTTCAGGTCCTGGATCTGGGCGGAACGCTCGTCGTCGGCGGGCACGCACAGGATCTTGGCGTCGGGACCCGCCTCGTCGCGCATCCAGAACACGCCGATCGGCCGGGCCTTCACGTGCACCCCGGGGAAGGTGGGCTCGTCGAGGATGATGAGCGCGTCGAGCGGGTCGCCGTCTTCGGCCAGGGTGTTCGGCACGAAGCCGTAGTCGGCCGGATAGCGCATGGCGGTGAACAGGTGGCGATCGAGCCACACCACCCCCGTCTCGTGGTCGATCTCGTACTTGTTGCGCGACCCCTGCGGGATCTCGACGATGACCTCGATGCTGTCGGTCACGGGCCGACCTCCTCGTTCGTGTTCAAGAGCTGGCCCAGGTGCCGCAGGGCGCGGCCCCGGTGGGAGATGGCGTTCTTCTCGCCGGGCGACATCTCGGCGAAGGTGCGGCCGTCGCCGTCGTCGGGGACGAAGAGCGAGTCGTAGCCGAAGCCCCCCTCGCCCCGCACCTCGGAGGCGATCGTGCCCTCGACCGTGCCCTCGGCGACGGCCTCGGAGCCGTCGGGGCGGCGCACGAGGATGACGGTGCGAAAGCGCGCCCGGCGCTGATCGGGGCTGGTGGCGCCCACCCGCACCAGCTCGGCGAGTAGGTGGCGTCGGTTCGGCGCCGCCTCGCCATCGGGACCAGCGAAGCGGGCGCTGTGCACGCCCGGCGCGCCGTCGAGGGCCTCGACCTCGAGTCCGGTGTCGTCGGCGAGCGCCGGTTGATCCGTTGCGGCACAGACGGCGACAGCCTTCAGCCGAGCGTTGCCCTCGAGGGTGTCGGCGTCCTCCACCACGTCAGGGACGGTGTCGGGGCGCGGCCGCAGCTCGACCGTCGGGCCGAGCACCGCCGCGATCTCCTGGGCCTTGCCAGGGTTGGCCGTGGCCAGCACCAGGGTGAGCGGCTCGGTCATCGAGGGGTCGGGGGTGTCGACACCACCTCGCGCTGCATCTCGACGATGGACGAGATGCCGGCCTCGGCCAGGAGTAGGAGGGCGTCGAGCTCGGTGCGGGAGTATGGGGCGCCTTCGGCGGTGCCCTGCACCTCGACGAACCCGCCGCTGCCGGTCATCACCACGTTCATGTCGACCTCGGCCCGCGAGTCCTCCTCATACGGGAGGTCGAGGCGGGGCTGGCCGTCGATGATGCCGACCGAGATGGCGCCACAGGCGTCGACGACCGGGTTCTGGGCCAGGCGTCCGTCAGCGACGAGCCGGCTGCACGCATCGTGCAGGGCCACCCACGCGCCGCAGATCGAGGCGGTGCGAGTGCCGCCATCGGCCTGGAGCACGTCGCAATCGAGGAGGATCTGACGCTCGCCCAACAGCCGCATGTCGGTGACCGCCCGCAGGGCCCGCCCGATGAGGCGCTGGATCTCCTGGGTGCGGCCCGACGGCTTGCCGTCCTTCACCTCGCGGCGGATGCGCTCGGGGCTGGCGCCCGGCAGCATCGAGTACTCGGCGGTGACCCAACCCTTGCCGGTGCCGCGCATCCACCGGGGAACGTCCTCGTCGACCGACGCGGTGCAGAGCACATGGGTGCCGCCGAATGTGACGAGCACCGACCCCGCCGCCATGGTGGTGAAGTCGCGCTGGAAGGTGATGGGGCGCAGCTGGTCGGCCCTGCGGCCGTCGGCGCGGATGAAGTCGGGATCGGTGGGCACGGCGGCCGATGGTACGACCCTCAGCCGAGCACCACCGATTCGACCTCGACCAGTCAAACATGGGTGGGCCGGGGATCCACCGGGGCAGATGAGGTAGGCGTACCCTGGAGGGCGATGCGTGCGTACCTCGATCTGCTCCAGCGCGTGCTCGACGAAGGCGTCGAGCGACCCGATCGCACCGGGGTCGGCACCCTCGGGGTGTTCGGCCACCAGTACCGGGTCGACCTCTCCGAAGGGTTCCCGCTGCTCACCACCAAGCGCATCCACGTGCCGTCGGTGGTGCACGAGTTGCTGTGGTTCCTGCGTGGTGACACCAACATCGCCTACCTCAACGACAACGGGGTGACCATCTGGGACGAGTGGGCCGACCCCGACGGCGATCTGGGACCCATCTACGGCCACCAGTGGCGGTCGTGGCCGGCGCCCGACGGCAGCACCATCGACCAGCTCGGCCAGGTCGTCGAGCAGATCCGCACCGACCCGGGTTCACGTCGTCATGTGGTCAGCGCGTGGAACGTCGCCGACCTCGCCCAGATGGCCCTCCCCCCGTGCCATTGCCTCTTCCAGTTCCACGTGGCCGACGGCCGACTGTCGTGCCAGCTCTACCAGCGTTCCGCTGACGTGTTCCTGGGCGTGCCGTTCAACCTCGCCTCCTACGCTCTGCTCACGGTGCTCGTGGCCGAGGCGACGGGGCTGGTCCCGGGCGAGTTCGTGCACACCTTCGGCGACGCCCACCTCTACCTCAACCACCTCGAGCAGGCTCGGCTCCAGCTGGGCCGCGAGCCACGCCCGCTCGCCCAGCTGCGCCTGGCGCGTCCGGTCACCGACCTCGCCACCGTCGACGCCGCCGACATCGTCATCGAGGGCTACGACCCCCACCCCCGCATCGCGGCGCCCATCGCCGTCTGAGGGCATTCGGCGCGGGTGGTCCTGGGTTCTTGCACGACTTTGCCGCGCCATGCGCGGCGAACTCGGAGAGGTTCGCCCACCGGTCGCTCGTGCAGCCCACACGGCCGCTCCCAACGTCCTAGCGTTCGGTCATGAGCCAGCCAGAGCCGTGGATCGTCAGCGCCCACAACACCGCCACGCAGTCGCAGAACAAGATCCACGACGACGATATCGCCCGGCGCTACGGGTTCCGCGGCGGGCTCGTGCCCGGCGTCGACGACTACGCGTACATGGCCCACGTTCCCACCCAGCTGTGGGGCCTGGCTTGGATCGGGCGCGGAACGATGAGCGCCCACTTCCACCAGCCGGTCTACGACGGACAGCTGGTCGAGGTGCGGTCGGGCGACATCGTGGCGGCCGCCGGCGGCGAGACGATCATCCTCGAGCTGCTCGGCCCCGACGGCACGGTGTGCGCCACCGGCGATGCGACGCTCCCCGCCGAACCCGTCGGGGATCCGCCGCACCGCGAGGCCGAGGCGATCGACGCCCTGCCCGACACTCCCCCGCCGGCATCACCCGAGTCGCTCGCGCCGGGCACCGCGTTCGGGCTGCCGCTGCGCACCATCGATGCCGAGGTCCATGCGAAGTACCTCGCCGACATCCGAGAGACGCTGCCGCTCTTCGCCGCCGAAGGCGTGGCCCATCCCGGTGCGCTGCTCCGACTCGCCAACCGCGTCTTCGCCGGCAACGTGACGCTCGGCCCCTGGATCCACGTGAGCTCGGAGGTGCGCCACCACGGCCTCGTGCACCTCGGCGACCGCGTGGGCGGCCGCGCCGTGGTCACCGCCGAGTGGGAGCACAAGGGCCACCGGTTCGTCACCCTCGACGTCGAACTGCTCGTGGCCGACGACGCCACCGAACGAACCGTCGCCACCATCGAGCACACCGCCATCCACACGCCCCGAAGCTGAGACCCGGGCACGCATGCTGATCTGCATGCACAGCACCAGCGTACGGATCGACTCCAGCACCCATGAGGAGCTCAAGCGCCTCGTCGACCTCGACGTCGGTCGCCCCGAGGGTCGGGAGGCGGGGTTTCGACACCCAGCGGTCGTCGTGACCGCTCAACGGATCCTCGACGCGGGTCCGTCGGTGATCCAGGTCGTTCCGCTCACATCGACGATCCGCCACTTCGGATCCGAGGTGACGATCGAAGCCGACCCACACAACGGCCTGGCCAACACGTCGGCAGCTCAGTGCCAGCACCTGCGCGCTGTGTCGCCCGGGCGCGTGGCCACCACCCGTGGGAACGTCGGAACGGCTCCCCTCCTCCAGATCCGAGAGACGATCGCGCTGCTCCGCGACCTCCCCTGATCTGTCCCTCGTTTCCCTCGCTCACCGACGCAAACGAGGGACAGACGGCTGGTTCCCCGGCCTGCGTGCCGGCCTTACCCCTTGCGGGACTCGTTCCAGGGGCCGGCGTCGGCGCGGGGCTCCTTGGGCAGACCGAGCACGCGCTCGCCGATGATGTTGCGCTGCACCTGCGAGGTGCCGGCGTAGATCGTGCCGGGGCGGGCGCCGAGGAACGACCTCACGGCCTGCGCGGATGACAACTCCCCGTCGCTACCGGCCTGGAGCGTGGCGCCGCTGATGTTGCCCGACGGCACCATGGCGTCGGGGCCGAGGATGTCGAGGGCCAGTTCGGTGACGATCTTGTGGTACTCGCTCCAGAAGAGCTTGATGATCGACGATCCGGGTCCGGGCTGCCCGCCGGCGAGGGCCGAGGTGAGCGACTGCATGCCGAGGTAGCGCATGATCTCGACCTGGCTGTGCGCCCACGCCAGGCGCTGGCGGATGCGCGGATCGGTGCTGGCACCCTTGCGGCGCGCCAGGTCGATGATGCCGTCGAGCTCGGAGCGGTAGCCGATGGACAGCGTGGTGGACCGGCCGCCGCGCTCGAAGCCGAGCAGCGTGTTGGCGACGGTCCAGCCGTTGTTGACCTCGCCAACGACGTTGTCGCGCGGGGTGCGGGCCTCGGTGAAGAACACCTCGTTGAAGAGGGCCTCGCCCGTCATCTCCTTGATGGGCCGCACCTCGATGCCCGGCTGGTCCATCGGCACGAGCAGGAACGAGATGCCGGCATGCTTGGGGGCGGCGGGATCGGTGCGGGCCAACACGAAGATCCAGTTGGCGGTGTGGCCCGACGAGGTCCAGATCTTCTGGCCGTTGATGACCCACTCGTCACCGTCGAGCATGGCCCGGGTGGCGATGTTGGCCAGGTCGGAGCCGGCGTCGGGTTCGGAGTAGCCCTGGCACCAGCGGTCCTCGCCCGAGATGATGCGGGGCAGGAAGTGGCGCTTCTGTTCCTCGGTGCCCCACACGATGATGGTGGGACCGACCATGCCGATGCCGAAGCCGTCGTTGCCGGTCTGGGTGGGCACGTTCGCCGTGGCGAACTCCTCGTTGAGCACGACCTGCTCGATGGGGCTGAGGCCGGCGCCGCCGTACTCCTTGGGCCACGCCACGGCGAGCAGCGATGCCGAGGCGAGGGTGGAACGCCACTCCTCGAGCCACGGGCCACGCTTGGCGTCGGGCAGCGCGCCGACGCCTTTCCAGTCGGCCGGCAGGTGCTCGGCGAGGAAGCCCCGGATCTTCTCGCGGTACTCCTCGGCCTCGGCGCTGTAGGTCGGATCCATGGTGCCCCCCGGCTGTTGTCCTGACGCCGCGGCGAGCGACGTTCCCGGGCGCAACCGTAGACCTCGCCGGTCGAGCGTGTCGGAGTGGTGGGCCGGAGCGTGCTGGCCACGAGATCATGGGGATCTGTGTCGACACGTGACACAGATCCCCACGAGAAGTCGCGCAGGGTCAGAAGTAGATGATCTTCTCTGCTCGCTCGACGACCTCATCGATCGGGTCGGTCCACGCGCCGGTGGACATGTACTTCCAGCCACCGTCGGAGACGACAACTGCGATGACGCCTCGCTCGATGCTCGTGGCGACCTTGGCGGCGCCCGCCATCGCTGCCCCGGCGGAGATGCCAGCGAAGATGCCGATCTCGCCGAGCTTGCGCACCCACTCGATCGACTCACGCGGTCGGACGATGCGCTTGCCATCGAGCAGCTGCGGGCCACCCCACTTGTCGTACACCGGCGGGATGTAGCCCTCGTCGAGGTTGCGGAGCCCCTCGACCTTCTCGCCGATGGGGGGCTCGACCGCCATCACCTTGATGGCCGGGTTCTGCTCCTTCAGGAACGTGCCGACGCCCATGAGCGTGCCGCTGGTGCCGAGACCGGCGACGAAGTGGGTGATGTCGGGTGCGTCGGCCCAGATCTCGGGACCGGTCCCGTCGTAGTGGGCCTGCGGGTTGGCGTTGTTGGCGTACTGGTAGAGGAACGCCCAGTCGGGGTGCTCGTCGGCCAGCCCCTGGGCGTGGCGCACCGCACCGTTGGAACCCTCGGCGCCTGGGGTGCTGATGATCTCGGCGCCGTAGATCTCGAGGAGCTGACGACGCTCGATCGACACGTTCTCGGGGAGCACGATGGTGATCGGGTAGCCCTTGATGCGGGCGATGGCCGCGAGGGCGATGCCCGTGTTGCCCGACGACGGCTCGATGATGCGCTGCCCCGGCTGGAGGCTGCCGTCGGCCTCGGCCTGCGCGATCATCGCCTTGGCGATGCGGTCCTTCACCGACCCGAACGGGTTCTGACCCTCGAGCTTGGCGAGGATCCGGACGTCGGGGTTCGGGCTCAACTGGGTGACGTCGACCATCGGCGTGTTGCCGATGAGATCGAGCACCGAGGTGTGCACGGCCATGTCCTCTGGCTCCCCTTCCGCCCCGCGGCGGCATGTGTTGGCGAAATTGATTGTCGACAGGATCGGTAGGGATTCTACCTGTGGAGGGGAACGATCGTCTCCTCGGTGATGTTCCCGTCGACGATCCGGTAGCTGCGGGTGCTCGGCGCGTCGTCGCGCAACGACACGATGAGGTAGTGCCACGACGGGTCGGGGGCCTGGGCCACGTCGGTCGGCGAGGGGTACGCGGTGGTGTGGGTGTGGGAGTGCATCACCCCGATCACCTCGAGCCCGTCGGCCTCGGCCTCGCGATCGGCCCGCAGGTGCTCGCGCGGATCGACCGTGTACACCTTGCTCGACTCGGCGATGTTCCGGGTGGCGACGAAGCGCACCACGTCGCCACGGTCGGGACGGCCCACCAGCAGGCCGCACGCCTCGTTCGGCAGACCGTCGTAGGCATGTCCGACCATCTCGTTGAGGACGCTCACAGGCAGATGCAGCATGGAGCCGGAGGCTAGCGGCGCCGGGGCTACCGTTGGCTCGTGCCCAAGGCCTGGAAGAAGGACGACTCCCCCAAGGAGAAGAGCGCGATCAAGGTGATCGCCACCAACCGTCGCGCCCGCCGGGAGTACGAGATCCTCGACACGGTCGAAGCGGGCATGGTGCTCAAGGGTTCCGAGGTGAAGTCGCTGCGCGACGCCAAGGTGCAGCTGGCCGAAGGGTTCGGCCGCATAGCCCGGGGCGAGGCGTGGCTGCACTCGGTGCACATCTCGCCGTGGCTGAGCACCGGCCTGCACGACCGCATCGACCCCGACCGCATCCGCAAGCTGCTCATGCACAAGAACGAGATCGAGCGCTTGGGCTCGCGCATCGACCAGGAGCACCTCACGCTCGTGCCGCTCTCGATGTACTTCAAGGACGGCAGGGCCAAGGTCGAGCTTGCCCTCGCCCGTGGCCGCAAGGACTGGGACAAGCGCCAGGCCATCGCCGAGCGCGACGCCGAGCGCGAGACCCGCAAGGTGATGGCCCGCCAGATCAGCGGCAAGGACCACGGATAGCGGCTCGCTCTTCGGCCTGTCGGACCTACTGCAGGTCGACGTCCGCCACGGAGTCGTCGATGCCGAGGACGGCGTCTCCTGGCACACGCAGGGTCAGGGTGCCCGGCACATCGCCCCGGTCGACCGCGATCACGGCGGTGCGCGCGGTGACGTACGGACCGCATCCTGCGGCGGTCTCGTGGCCGTAGTTCCGGCGTCGATCGTGAGCCGGATCTCCTCGCCGTCGGGTGCGACATCGACCGGCAGGCGCAGCACAAACGACGGGCTGACGGCAGCCCGCTCGATCGCCACCAGGAAGCGATGGGTGATGCCATCGATCGGGGCGCCGAGCGTGCACAGCACCGGCTGACCTCGAAGCTCCGGCGGCAGACCGAACACGGGGGTGACGGTGCCATCGTCGAGGTTCATGGCGATGGGCACGTCCTTGCACTGGTCGAGATCCACGCTCATCGACACGACGACCCACCGGCGCAGGTCGATCCGTGTCGTCGACGCAGTCGTCCCGGCATCGGACAGCGCCGCCGAGATCGCAGCGGGATCCTCGACTGCCACGAGATGACCCGTCTCTCCCCTGTCGGCGATGGTGGCCAGCAGCTCGAACGGCACGCTCGTGTCGTTACCGCCGATACCTACGATCGCAACCGCTCCGAGCACCGCCAGGGCCACGGCGACGACGGCAACCCGGACGTTGCGGCGTCGGCGACGGTTGGCCCGTCGTCGCTGCTCGAGCACTTCAGGTGACGCCTCGACGTCGACGTCAAGCGCTGGCCCTCGGGTGCGGTCCGCTCTCATCAGCACGGCCTCCATCACACACCATCCCATCGGCCGCGTGGCGGGTGTCTGTGGTAGTCCGTCGATATGGCCGATGAGGTGCTCGACCGTCCCGAGGTCGACGAGTTGTACGCGGCGGAGCCGTCCGACTTCGTCACCGCCCGGGCCGCGGCCGTCAAGGCACTCAAGGCCGCTGGCGACAAGGACGCCGCGGCTGTGGTGGCGAAGCTGAAGAAGCCGACCCGGGTGGCGTGGGCGATCAACCAGGTGGCGCGCCGCGCCGGCGACCGCATCGGCGAGCTCCGCGCCGCGGGGGCCGACCTGCGTGAGCGGCAGGCTGAGGCGCTCGCCGG
>JAENWR010000123.1 GCA_016649895.1 Acidimicrobiia bacterium
CACTGCGACACCGGCCCTCTCACTCGCCGTGCGGCTGGCTCCGCCGGGCGTGACGATCGGTGGCCGCTGCAGCGCCGCCGCGCCCACGGCGGCCTCGGCCTCGGCCTCGTCGCCGGCACGGACCACGACCACCATGGTCGCCACGGCCGGATGGGCGTCTAGCCTCCGCATCGACCATGCGAGCAGAGGCACACCACCCAACGGCAGGTACACCTTGTTGCGTCCGTCGGTTCGGCCGAGGCGCGTGCCTGACCCGCCCGCCAGCACGATGGCTGCCGCCCGTAGAGCCCCGTCGGTCACCGCTGCACGGTAGCCCTGGTCGAACCGCGCCAGGGGCGACTTGGTGAGCCATCGGTTCGACGTGGTGCACATCGGTGATGGCAGACGAACCCGGCCGAACGCCGCCGAGCTCCGCGAGCGGTGCGAGCGCTGTGAATTGGGGATCGGGTTCCTGGCCTTCATCACCCGCCCTGACGACATCGCCGCGGTGGAGGGGTGGGTCGCTCGGTTCGGTGAGGCCGATGCTGTCGCCCACATCGAGCCCCTCACCGATGCGCTGCAACGGGTCGACCGCGCCGGTGTGGTTCTCGACGCGGTCAACCGGGCATCGTACGGCCGGCTCGGCTTCCCGCAGCTGGTGCGCATCCAGGCGTTGGAGTTGGCACTCGACGGTGTCGTGGCCGAGGTCGAGATCGATCCCACAGGTGCGGTCCTGGCCGGTGGGGGACTGGTGCTGGCCGCACCCCACCCTCGGCGCCGACCCCTCTGAGCTGCGGCGCAACGATCTGGACACGGCCGACCCGCGGCGTCCATACTCGCTCTTCCGCTGCCGTCGATCGGGTGGACCGGATGGGCGGCAGAGACCAGACACGACATCGTTCCCGACCCCCCGAGTGCCGATCATGAGCCAGTCCTGGCGCCTGCAGGCCGCCTGCCGAGGACTCGACCCGAGCATCTTCTACCCGTCGACCGATGACGAGGCCGATGCCGACCAGGCGAAGGCGGTGTGCGAGCAGTGTCCCATACGCCAGGCCTGCCTCGAGCATGCGCTCACCCGCCGCGAGCGTGAGGGCGTCTGGGGGGGAGCGACGGAGAAGGAGCGTCGTCGCATGATCCGCCAGCGTCGTCGGACGGCCTGAGCTGGTGGTCGCCCATCAGCTCGACGAGCTCGGCGGATGGACGCCCATCCTCGGCGCGCTCGCCGAGGGCCACGACCTGTCGTTCGCCCAGAGCTCGGCGGCGATGGCAGAGATCCTGGCCGGCAACGCCACCGACGCCCGCATCGCCGCGTTCATCGTTGCCCTGCGCATCAAGGGCGAGACGGTCGAGGAGGTCAACGGCATGGTCGACGCCATGCTCGATGCCTCCGAGCTGCTCGCCCTCAACCTCGACGCGGTCGACATCGTGGGCACGGGTGGCTCACCCGCGCGGAGACTCCATGCTTTGAACGTCTCCACGATGGCGTCGTTCGTCGTGGCCGGCGCGGGGGTGCCCGTGTGCAAGCACGGCAACCGCCGTGCGTCGTCCACGTCGGGATCGTTCGACCTGCTCGAGGCGCTCGGCGTCGAGATCGAGCTCACGGGCTCGAGCGTGGCGCGCTGCGTGCGCGAGGTCGGAGTGGGCTTCGCCTTCGCCCGGGCCTTCCACCCCGCGATGCGCTTCGCCGGGCCGGTGCGCTCAGAGCTGGGGATCCCGACCGTCTTCAACCTCCTGGGGCCGCTCTCGCACCCCTCGAAGATCGACCGCCAGGTCATCGGCGTGGGCGACCCGGCGATGCAGGCGCTCACGGCGGGCGTCCTCGCGTCACGCGGGCTGCCTCGCTCGCTCGTGGTGCACGGCTCGGACGGCCTCGATGAGATCACCCTCACCGGTCCCACCACCATCCACGAGATTCGCGATGGCGAGATCTCGGTGTGGGAGCTCGACCCCTCCACGCTCGGCTTCGCGGTCCGCACCGCCGACGAGCTGCGCGGTGGGGATCCCGCCGCCAACGCCGAGATCGCTAAGGGGGTCTTCGCTGGCGAGCCCGGCGCCGCTCGCGACATCGTGGTGCTGAACGCCGCGGCCGGGCTCTACGTGGGCGGCAAGGTCGACTCGCTGGTCGACGGCGTCGAGCTGGCCATCACAGCGATCGACGAGGGACGGGCGGCCGCCGCTCTCGAGCATCTGGTGGAGCTGACGCTGGAGCTCTCCGCTCCGGCGGTCTGACCCCGGATTGCCTCGCCGCTCAGGCGAGCGATGCCGCCCGGGGACCCGATCGAAGGGTGGACCGACGGGCCTCGAACCGGGGGATCGAGACGAGCAGGTGGGCGAGCGGTCCGTCGGCATGGATCACCCGCAGGTCAGCAGCACGCTGGTCGAGCCAGTTGGCGACGCAGAGCAGTTCGTCGATGCGATCGCGCGATGGCGGCAGCCGAAGGTCGTCGCTCGGCTCGACTGCGGTGGCAAGTGGTTCGAGTCCGGGCAGGTGCGGAGCGTCCCGTGAGTCGGCGGCCCACGCCCGCACGAGCAGGCCACCCTGGATCTCGGCTCCTCCCCCGTCGGCCGCCTCCACCACGAGGCGGCCGCTGGCGCGGAGAGCGTCGACTCGTCGGCGTCGGGTGAGCGCCGATGCCAGAGCGGCGGCACGATCGCGGACCGCTGCGGCCTCCTCGTAGCGCTCAGCTGCGGCGAGCTCGCGCATCTTGGTCTCGAGCGGCTCGAGCAGCAGGGCGGGTTCGAGCGTGAGGCCACGGATGACGCGTGCCACGAGCTGCTGGTAGTCGGTGTCGGCGATGGCGCCGGCGCACGGGCACGTGGCGACCCCCAGCTGCGCAGCCGTGCACGGCGCGGCACGTGGGGTGGACGTGGGACGTGCGGTGCAGCGGCGGATGGGCACGGCCGACTGGATCGCCTCGACCACGAGCCGTGCCGCCCGGTTGGACGGCAGTGGACCGAGGTAGACGGCACCGTCGGGCCGCACGCTCTTGGTGATCGAGAGGCGGGGGAACCGCTCGACCGTGATCTTGACGTAGGTGTAGGAGCTCGATCGCTTGACCTGCGAGTTGAAGCGGGGCTCGTGGCAGTGGATGAGTCGCACCTCGAGGACTGCGGCGTCGAGCGTGCTGGCGGTGGTGACGTGGTCGATCGTGGCCGTCTCGCGCAGGAGCTGGCCGATCTTGCGGCGCTCGTCGCCAGAGAAGTACGACCGCACCCGAGATCGCAGGTTGGTGGCTTTGCCCACGTAGAGCACCCTCCCCCCAGCATCGCGGAACAGGTAGACGCCAGGCCGGCGGGGGAGGTGGTCGGTGAGCCGCAGCTTGGCGACCTGGGGATGTCCGGCCAGCTTCGGGATGGCGAGGAGATCGTCGAGCCCGGTGACGCCCATCGATCCCACCCGCTCGAGCAGGACGTGGAGGAGATCACCGGTGGCGAGGGCATCGTCGAGCGCACGGTGGCTGGGTCGGTGGGGCAGCCGGAAGCGGTCGGCGAGGGTGCCGAGCTTGCAGTTCGGTACCTCGTCACGCACGAGTCGTCGGGCGAGCGCCACGGTGTCGACCGTCGTGTTGACCAGGCGGGGACGGTCGGCACGTTCGAGAGCGGCGTTGACGAAGCCGACGTCGAAGCGCACGTTGTGGCCCACCACCACGCTGGTGCCGATGAACTCGAGGAGCGAGGGCAGAACCGTCTCGATCCGAGGTGCGGGCAGCACCATCGCGTGGGTGATGCCGGTGAGCACCACGATCTCGGGCGGGATCGCCATTCCGGGGTTCACGAGCGTCTGGAAGGTGCCGAGGCATTCGCCGCCCCGCAGCAGGACCGCTCCGATCTCGGTGATGCCACACTCACGAGGGGATCCCCCGGTGGTCTCCAGGTCGATGACGCAGAATGTGACATCGTGCAGCGGGGTTCCGAGATCGTCGAACGTTCGCTGCCCCAAGGTGTCGGCGAGAGGAGGCATGATACAGGTGTAGCCGAACAGACGTTCGATGACAAGGGGCGTTGCGGACGACCTGCCCGAAGGCCACCTGTGACAAGCGCGCTTGCGCCTGCATCTTCATGGCTTCACACTCGTGGTGTGATCATCGCGTCCGTCAGGTTGGCGGCGTCGGCGAGTGACTTCGTGCGGGGGGCGTGCAACGTGGATCGAGAGTTCCTGGCCAGCATCGACGACGGTGACGGCGGCCCAGTCGTGCGCGTTCGTGGCGACATCGACCTGGCTACGGCCGAGGCCTTCGCCGCGGCGGTCGATCGAGCGCTGTCACGCAGCTCTCGTCTGGTGATCGATCTGTCAGAGGTCGGCTTCGTCGGATCGACCGGCCTCAGCGTGCTCGTGAGGGCGTACCACGCCTCGGGGCGGGTGAAGGAGGGGATCGAGCTCCGGTTCCCCAGCGCCGCGTTGCTGCGCACGCTCGAGATCAGCGGGATCGACGAGCTCCTCACCATCGTCGAGTAGCCCGACACCGATCTGCGCCGCCCCAGGCGTAGGCGCTGGGTTCGACGGGTAGGCGGGGCGCATGCCACGGACCCCATGCGACCCCGAGTCCTCGACGACGCCCCGCTCGTCGTCGTCGTCGTCGTCGACCGACGCGATGCGACCGCCTGCCGCGCCATGACCGATCAACTCGGTACGCACATCGCGTGCGTGAAGGTCGATCTGATACCCGATCCGGAGTTGGTGCGGCTGGCCCGGTTGGTGGTGAGCGGCGTCGCGTCGGTCGCCGCCATGGGTCTCGAGGAGGTGGAGGACTGTCGCGCCGCGGTCGACGAGATGTGCTCGTCGCTGCTCGAGTGCGGGTCTGACGACGGCGACCTCCACCTCGAGTTCACGAGTGATGGCCACCTGGTCGAGGTCACCGGTCAGATGGCCCTCGGTCGCGATGTGCAGCTGGACCCCATCCGCCAGGAGCTGAGCGGCATGATCCTCGACGCCGTCACCGACGAGCACGACCTCACCTTCACCGGCGGGGTCGGCCGCTTCCGCTTCGTGAAGGTCGCGGCATCACGAGGTGCCTCGAGATGACCAAGGGCCGGCCAGTCGATGACACCGTCGATCCCCGGTTCCACGAGTACAGGCAGACGCGCGACCCTGAGATCCGCGCCGCGCTCGTCGACGAGTACTGGTGGATCGTCTCCTACGTCGCCCGCAGGTACCAGGGGCGAGGGGAGCCGCTCGACGACATCACCCAGGTGGCGGCGCTCGGTGTGGTGGCTGCTGTCGGCCGGTTCGATCCCGAGACCGGCTCCTCCTTCCCAGCCTTCGCCATCCCCACGGCGCTCGGCGAGGTGCGGCGTCACTTCCGCGACAAGACGTGGCGCGTGCGGGTGCCCCGGCGGGTCAAGGACCTGACGGTGCAGGTCACCTCGGCCACCGAGGAGCTCATGAGCGACCTCGGGCGGGCGCCGACCGCCGAGGAGCTGGGCGATCGTCTCAACGTGTCGGCCGCGCAGATCCGCGAGGCATGGTCGGCCACGGCGGCGTCGCGACCCATCTCGGCCGACACGGCGGGTCGCGAGGGTGAGGACAGCCCCTCGGTGCTCGATCTGCGGATGACGCGCTCCGCCGTCGATCCGCAGGGCATCTCCGACAATCGGATGTTGGTCAGCGAGCTGCTGAGGTCGCTGCCGCAGAGGAGCCAGGAGGTGGTCGTGCTCCGGTTCTTCGAAGGCTTGTCACAGGCCGAGGTCGCCGATCGTGTGGGCATCAGCCAGCCGCACGTGTCACGGATCTTGCGCACGTCGCTGCGCGAGCTGCGGGAACGCCTGAACGAGCCGGACGGCGACCGAGGCCGGGCATGACGGCCGGACACCATGGGTAAGGGCGGCGCCATGGACGCCGACCTGCTCGCCGATCGACGGGGGGTCGAGCTGGTCCTGCTCGATGCCCATCGCCGGTGGGAGTGGGCACTGATGCAGCTGCAACCCGGCGATGGCATCGACGGGGGTGGCATGGCGAGCGACCGGCAGCGCCTCGGTTCCGCCGAGATCCTCAGCCGGCTCGACGCCGATGTCGAGGGCCACATCGTGGCTCGCCTTCGGGTGATCGATCCGCTGCTCGCTGGCGGACGCCATGTTGCCGGGCTGCGCGAGGTGACCGGCCAGGTGTCAGAGGGTCTGGCCTGCCTCGCCCGTCGGGCCGGCAGCCACGAGCTCGATCCGGCGTCGGTGGTCCACCTCGCCGCGTCGATCAGGCGGCTGATCGACATCGAGCCTCGCGAGCTGCTGCCACGTCTCGAGGGCCTCACCGGGCCGACCGAGCGTGCCGAGCTGCGCGACCGGTTCATCAGCGCACGCGACCGGCGACCAGCGCGACCCGCTCGGTGCCCGTCAGCGCAGAGGGCCTGACCGACGTGAGCGAGCTGCTCCCGACGCCGCCGATCCAACGCTCCGGAGCGGGGCGTCCGAACGAGGTCGACAGCGGGCACGCATCCCCGGAGCGGATCATGCTCGACGACGGGGTCACCGTCGTCGTACGCCCCACCGGCGGCATCCTCGTGGTCGAGTTGAGCGGGATCGCCGACGGTTCATGGGTCGACTCGCTGGTGCTCGAGCTGCTGGCCAGGGGCGACCACGAGCGGATGGTGATCGACCTCAACGGGGTCACGGTCGTGAACCCGTCGAGCCTGTGCCAGGTCATCGACGAGCTCATCGCGGCCAGCTCCGACCCCCACCGGATCTGTCTGGTCTGTGAACGGCTCAGCGCCGTGGTCCTCCTCCGCAGGTGCGGCGCGTCGGAGATGGTCGCGATCTTCGGTTCGACGAGCGATGCGATCCAGGCGGCGGTCCACCACGCCGCTGGTTACGGGGCGGGTTGGGAGCCGCTCGACGGTCGCTGAACCTCCAGTCCGGTTTCTTCGGAACGCGCGCCCCGAACTCGGGCCGGATCCTACGCAGAACCGTCCAGATCCTCGGCGGTAGTGGCCCGGCCGACCCCGGCGGGGCCGCAGCTAACATCGTCGCCGTGCCTGCTGCCCGATACCGCTGCGACGCCTGCGGCAACCTCACCCGCTTCGACGTGACCACCAACCGCCGAACCCGGGCGTTCCACCACTTCACCGTGGGCGGCGAGCTCCGCGTCGAGGAGGAGCAGGTCCTCGACGAGACGATCGACGAGGTCAGCTGCCGCTGGTGTGGCACCGGGCGTTCCGTGGTGGAGCTCGACCCGTCCTGACCCATCACGTGGCCTGAAGTGTCACAGGTGTTGCGCATGATGCGGGGGTGAACCACATCACCATCGATTGCGACGACTGCGTCCGCCAGCACACCCCGACCTGCGACGGCTGCGTCGTCACCTTCATCTGCTCGCGCACGGCCGAGCAGGCTGTGGTCGTCGATGCCACCGAACGCCTGGCGCTCCGCCGCCTGGAGGACGTCGGGCTCCTCCCGGCGCTTCTCCACGTTCCCCGTTCGGGCTGACCCGTGCGACCATGGTCGGGTGCCAATCGTATCCCCTGGGTCGGACTCCGTCGCGGCGGTCGGCGACCCCCGTGAGGTGCCCCACCGCGACGAGGTGTGCGCCGTCGGCCGTCGCGCCGGTCTCGACGTCGTCGGGGTCGCCGCGGCCGAGGTGTTCACGTCGACCCGCGCCGATCTCGAAGCACGCCGCGAGCAGGGCCTTCACGGGGGGATGGCCTTCACCTACCGCAAGCCCGAGCGCTCCACCGACCCGTCGGCCACGCTCCCCGGCGCCCGGTCGCTGGTGGTGGGGGCGCTGGCCTACCGCAGGGCCGAGCCCGCACCGCCGCCCGAACGGGCCACCGCCGGTCGGGTCGCCCGCTACTCCTGGACCGACCACTACGCCACGCTCCGCTCCGGACTTGCTGCGGTGGCCACCCACCTCGTCGACCACGGCTGGCGGGCGGTCGTCGTGGCCGACGACAACGCGCTGGTCGATCGCGAGGCTGCCTATCGGGCTGGCATCGGTTGGTACGGCAAGAACGCCAACCTCCTGCTCCCCGGGCTCGGTTCGTGGTTCGTCCTCGGGTCGGTCATCACCGATGCCCCGCTGGTGCCCAGCCCCGGTCCGGTGGCCGATGGCTGCGGCTCGTGCACGCGCTGCATCGACTCGTGCCCCACCGGCGCCATCGTGGCCCCCGGCATCGTCGACGCCCGCCGTTGCCTCGCCTGGTTGGTCCAGGCGCCGGGGACGTTCCCTCGTGAGCACCGCGTGGCCATGGCCGACCGGATCTACGGCTGTGATGACTGCCAGGAGGTCTGCCCGCCGAACCGGCTCGCTGAGCGCCAGGACGTGGGTGGCGCCACCTCGGTGCCCGACGAGGGGCTCGAACCGTGGGTGCAGCTCCTCGACCTCCTCACCGCCGACGACGCCACCCTGATCGAGCGCCACGGGCGCTGGTACATCCCGCGGCGCGATCCTCAGCACCTCCGGCGCAACGCTCTCGTGGCGCTCGGCAACGTCGCCGACCCGCACGACCGGCGGGTCGTCGAGGC
>JAENWR010000027.1 GCA_016649895.1 Acidimicrobiia bacterium
CTACCTACCAGGGTGGTGGCCGACCGAGGGCGACACGACGATGTTCGACCCCGGCGCCGTGGCAATCGTCTACGCCAGGTACCGGGGACAGATCATCGACACCACGCCATGGAAGCCAACGGCAACAACGTAACCCACTGACACGGGCCCGTGGAGAGCCGGATGCGGGGGAACTCGCACGTCCGGTTCGGAGGACGGGCCGAGGAAACGGACCTGCCGAAAGGCAGACACCGCGCCTCGGCCCGATCCAACCACCAGACGCGACTTGCCCGACTGGCGACGCCCGCGGATCGCCACCATCCGCCCTCGCCCGGTCCGGCGGACCTCGGCCAGATCAGCCTTGAGCGCTCCGATGTCCGGTCCACGACCCCAGAACTCACCCATCATGCACCTCCCTGGTCGTAACATACATAACAGTATGATACTTCGATGATGGTGCAAGGTCCGTGGGACGGAAACCGGCGTCAGATCGCCACGATCGTCACCGGCGTCGGGGTCACTCGGCCGGGCCCGGCTTGCCGTCTGCTCTCGTGAGGCGGGGTCGGACCACACCGGCCAAGGCGCTATGGTCCTCGGCCATGCATCGGCCGGCCACCCTCGCAGCTCTGGCAGTTCCTGCTGTCCAGCCCTGTTGCTGGCGGGCCCTGCTCCTCGGCGCTCCTCCGCTCGGCGCGTAGCGGTACGTGCGGCCGTCGGCCGCGTCCATCGTTCGGAGCCCTCCCCACCGACGGGGAGTTGATGCAACAGGAGCACACGCGCCATGTCGACCATCGATCGCGCCCCATCTGACCGCGCGCCCGAAGCGCACCCCGAGATCGGAGCCACGGCACTCCGCGGCGCGGCGATCGGCAGCGTGGTGTGCGCTGCCGGCGTCGCCATCGCGGTGATCGCCAGCGGAGCCGGCGGTGCCACCGCCTTCGGCCTGGCTGCCGCCTCGGCTCTCACCGGAGGCCCGTTCTTCGGCGCCTTCGTGGCGGTGTCGCGCCAGCTGCTCGCCGCCGACCTCGCCGGCTGAGGTCAGGTCGAGGCGGCGTAGCCCATGATCGCCTTGGTCTCGAGGAACTCCTCGAAGCCGAACTCGCCCCACTCGCGGCCGTTGCCCGACTGCTTGTAGCCACCGAACGGCGCGTCCATGGCACCCGGCGCGCCGTTGAGGTGGATGTTGCCGGTGCGGATGCGGCGGGCCATGGCGCGAGCCCGGTCGGGGTCGCCCGAGATGTAGCCGGAGAGCCCGTAGTCGGTGTCGTTGGCGATGCGTACGGCGTCGTCATCGTCGTCGTAGCCGATCATCACGAGCACCGGCCCGAAGATCTCCTCGCGGGCGATCGTCATGTCGTTGGTGACGTGGGAGAAGACGGTGGGGCGCACGAAGTAGCCCGTCTCGAGACCCTCGGGCTTGCCGGGGCCACCCGTCTCGACCGTCGCCCCTTCCGAGATCCCCTTCTCGATGAGGGCCTGGATGCGGTTGAACTGCACCTCGGACACGACGGGGCCGATGCGGGTGCCCTTCTCGCGCGGGTCGCCGACGACCACGCCGGCCGCGGCCTCGGCGGCGATGGCGGCTGCCTCGTCCATGCGGGCGTTCGGTACGAGCATCCTCGACGGCGCGTTGCACGACTGGCCCGAGTTGTTGCACATCGACCCCACGTCGCGGGCGATGCTCGTCGCGAAGTCGGCGTCGTCGAGGATGATGTTGGCCGACTTGCCGCCGAGCTCCTGGGCGACGCGCTTCACGGTGGGGGCTGCGGCCTTGGCCACCTCGACTCCCGCCCGGGTGGAGCCGGTGAACGACACCATGTCGATGTCGGGATGCGACGCCAGTGGCGCGCCGACGTTGACGCCGTCACCGTTGACGAGGTTGAACACCCCAGCAGGTACGCCAGCCTCGTGCAGGATCTCGGTGAACAGGATCGCGTTCAGCGGCGCCACCTCCGACGGCTTGAGGACCATCGTGCACCCGGCGGCCAGCGCCGGTGCCACCTTGCAGGAGATCTGGTTGAGCGGCCAGTTCCACGGCGTGATGAGGGCACAGACACCGACCGGCTCGCGGACGATGAGGGTGGCGCCCATCTCGTACTCGAGGTCGTAGTCGGCGAGCACCTTGCGGGCCGTCATGAAGTGGCCGACCAGCGCGCCGGCCTGAGCCCGCTGCGCCATGGTGAGTGGCGCGCCCATCTCCTGGCTGATGATGTCGCCGAGGTCGCCCATGCGAGCGCCGGCCACCTCGATGATGCGGTCGAGGAGCGCCAGTCGCTCTTCCTTGGTCGTGACGGAGTAGGAGGCGAAGGCAGCGGTGGCCGCGGCGACAGCAGCGTCGACGTCGTCGGGTCCGCCCATGGCGATGGAGGTGATCGCCTGCTCGGTGGTGGGGTTGATGACCGCCAGCGTCTCGTCGCTCAGCGGCTCGACCCACTCGCCGCCGATGTAGAACCTCTGTGCGTTGTCCACGACTGTCTCCCCCAGTTCGAACCGGAGACGCCACCCTACGCGGCGTGCCGACATCGGGGTGCCTCGGTGGCAGAGTCCGGAATGGAATAGTCCAAGTTTCAACGATGTTGAACGAGCAGCGACACAATCGCGACGCCGAGAGCGAGGCTGACATGCACGACACCACGATTCCGACGGTCGACATCCGGCGCGCCCGCGACCGGTTCGCCACCAGCATCGGGTGGCTCGACTCGAAGCACTCCTTCTCGTTCGGGCCCCACCGCGACCCGGCCAACACCCACCACGGCCTTCTGCTCGTGAGCAACGACGACATCGTCACCGCCGGTGCGGGCTTCGAGACCCATCCCCACCGCGACATGGAGATCGTGACCTGGGTGCTCCAGGGCTCGCTCGTGCACCAGGACTCCGAGGGCAACTTCGGCGTGATCTACCCGGGGCTCGCCCAGCGGATGAGCGCCGGCTCCGGCATCCTCCACTCGGAGAAGAACGACTCGTGGCGGGTGCAGGGCGGCGACACCCACGACGACCCCGTGCGCTTCATCCAGATGTGGGTGCTGCCCGACGAGCGTGGCATCACTCCCGGCTACGAGCAGAACGAGATCGGTGATGCCGTGCTGCGCAGCGGGCTGGTGACCGTGGCGTCGGGCATGGCCGCCCACTCCGACGACGCTGCGATCCGCATCGCCAACCGCCACGCCGCGCTGCACGCCGCCCGTCTCCAGGTCGACGAGTCGGTGACGGTGCCCGACGCGCCGTTCGTCCACCTCTTCGTCGCCCGTGGCTCGGTCGACCTCGAGGGCGCGGGAACGCTGGCCGAAGGCGACGCCGTGCGCCTCACCGGCGTCGGTGGCCAGAAGCTGACCGCGGTCGACGACGCCGAGGTGCTCGTCTGGGAGATGCACGCCAGCGCCGCGTGACCTCCACACCGCCACACCTCACACCTCGCACCTCCACACCCTCCACCATGCGTTCTGGCTCCCGGATCTCTACCGCCCAGGTAGAGATCCGGGAGCCAGTACGGAACAGTCTGGGAAGCCGGTGCACCGTCGACGTCAGACGGGCGCCTCGATCGGCCGGTGCCCGCCCGTGCGGGGACGCAGGCTCTGTTCGAGGTCGTCGACGAGATCGCGCCGGATCGCGGCGCACGCAGGGTCGTCCCAACGGTTGACCTGCTGGAGCGGATCGTCACCCAGCTCGTAGAGCTCGCCCTCGGTGCCGTCGTGCACGGTGCCGGGCCGGTAGAGGGTGCAAACCCAGCCGTCGCGGGTGATGGTGCGCAGGTGCACCCCCACACCGAACAGCTCGCTGTCCCACTCGGTGAGCACGCGCTCGAAACCCCGGCGGTCGGCGTCGCCGTCGTCGACGGGGAGCGAGCGTCCCTCCATCCACGGCGTCGGTTCGAGGCCGGCGGCGGCACAGAACGTGGGGGCCAGGTCGACCAGGCCGACGGGTCGGGTGACCACGGCTGGGGCGACCCCCGCTGAGGGAGCGGGCCGCCAGACGAGCGGCAGCCGCATCAGCCCATCGACGTGGTAGGGCCCCTTGAACAGCAGCCCGAAGTCGCCCTGTAGCTCGCCGTGGTCGGTGGTGACGATGACGTCGAGGTCGTCGGCCCAGCCACGCGCCGCTGTGGCGGCGAGCACCCGACCGATCGCCTCGTCGATGAGCTCGACCTCGACGGCGTTGCGGGCGTTCACCTCGCGCACCTGGTCGGCGGTGAGGGTGGCCGGCACCCAGCGGGCGGGCGCCTCGTAGTTCGACACCAGGGTGCCGTCGTACCACTGCCGCCAGTGGCGCGGCTTGGCGTCGAGGATCGCCTCGCGCTCGGCCCGGCTCTCCGGGTAGCCGTGGGGGAGCGGCACGTCGCGCCAGTCGACGCGGTGCAGCTCGCCCGCCGGCGGGTCCCAGGGGTGGTGCGGGTCGGGGAAGCTCACCCAGCAGAACCAGTCGTCGTCGGGGTCGAGCGAGTCGAGCCAGGCGATGGCCCGATCGGCCACCCAGTCGGTGTGGTACCAGTCGCGGGGGATCGGGTTGTCCTTCACCTGGGGGGCGCCGGTGTGGCCGCCGCCCGCGCTGTTCACCTCGAACTCGTCGTCGAGGACGGGATAGAACCCGCCGGCCGCTTCGGGGTGGTGCTCGGCGATCCAGCGGGCGTAGTGGAGCTGACCGGTCGGCCCGTGGGTGGCCAGCTCGAGGTGGTCGAACCCGCGGTGCGGGCCGAGTCGACCGTCGTGCCACCGGTCCTCGACGGTGGGGACGCCCAGGCGAGCCATCTGGTTCTCGGCGAAGCGCCCGAACGGGTCGATGAACGGCTCGAAGTGCGGCTTGCCGACGATGGCGGTGCGATAGCCGGCGTCGTGGAGCACAGCCGCCACCGACGGTGCATCGACCGGCAGCGGCACGCCGTTCATCCACACACCGTGGGTGCGCGGGTGCTGGCCGGTGAGCATCGTGGAGCGCGACGGCATGCACACCACCGACTGGGGGACGGCCCGCTCGTAGCGGATGCCCTCGGCGGCCAGGCGGTCGACCACGGGTGTGCGCGACAACTGGCCGCCGTTGCAGCCGAGCGTGTCGTAGCGCTGCTGGTCGGTGGTGATGAAGAGGACCTTGCGACCCATCAGGCGACCTCCGCCCGATCGACTGCCGCGTCTGCATCTCGGGCGTCGAGCGCGGGTCCCGAGCCGGCCTCCATCTGACGTTGCAGTTCGAGGAGGGCGCCGCGGGTGCCACCGGCGATGGTGATGGCCATGGTGGCCGGATCGGCATCGGTGGCGTAGACGACGAGGCAGGTGTCATCGCCGAGATCGATCACGTCGATGGTGCCGAGGTGGTCGCGGAAGAGGCGCGACGTGATGCGGTACTGGAAGCGCCGTTGGATGGCGTCGTTGGTGAGGATCTCTTCGGCCATCTCCTGGCCGGTGCCCGTGACGATGGTGCGGCTGGCGCCGTCGACCCGACAGTCGACGATGCCGGGGAACCAGTGGTGCAACAGCTCGGGCCGCCCGACCACCGACCAGACCTCGTCGGCTGGCCGCGTGATCCTCACGTCGTGGCGCACGCTCGCCCTCATGCGCTCACCACCGCGGTCGTCCTCGACTCCCCCGTCATGTCGGGCACGGCGTCGAGGAGGGCGTGGACCGATTCGACCATGAGGGCGGCGGCCTCGTGCGACGACAGCCCGATGTCGCTGCGCAGCAGGTCGTAGGCCTCGAACGAGCAGGCCACGTCGACGGCGGCGAGCAGGCGGCTGCCGCGCTGGGCCGACAACTGGTCGAGCTCGGGGGCCAGCGCCTGGCCGAGCTGGCGTCGCATCAGCGCCCGGACGCGGCGCAGCTCATCGGCGACGGCGGGGTGGAACGGCGCGCGGAGGCGGGCGACGCGGCCGACGTTGCCCATGGCCTCGAGCAGGTCGATGCGATGAGCGACCGCGTGGCGGACCCGGTCGGAGCGCGTGCCCGCCGCATCGACCGGCCGGGCGAACAGGATCGCCAGCCGTTCCTGCTGGCGGTTCACCGCGGCTTGGGCGAGGTCGTCGACGTCGGCGAAGTAGCGGAAGACCGAACGGGTGGAGAGCCCAGCGCGCTCGGCGATGGCCTCGGTGCTCGGCGACAGATCTCCCTCGTCGTGGAGGGAGAGGAGCGCCGAGATCACCGCCTCACGGTTGCGGGCCCGTCGGGCGTGACGACCGTCGTCGCTGGCGCTCTCGTCTCGCGGATCGGGTCTGACCGTGGTTGTCATGTGTCCAACATAACAATTGACATGCACGGTGACAATACTTATCGTCGACGTGTACGACGACCCACGATCTGCGGAGGCCCCATGTCGACCGACGAGCGCACCCACCCGTCACCAGAGGCGGCGGAGCTCACCGACGCCGAGCTCTTGGCCGACTCGCTACGACGGCGGATGGCCGTCATGCACACCCTCTGGTACGACGCCGTCGCCACCATGGACCTGGGCCACGTCAACCACTTCGAGCGCGAGGGCGTGCTGCCCATCGCCTTCTCGCTGTTCCACTACACGAACATGCAAGACGTGAGCTTCTCGGTCATCGCCGGGGTGCAGCCCATCTGGGGCGCCGAGTGGCAGGCGAGGGTGCAGATGGCCATCGACGATCACGGCAAGGAGCGCACCGTCGCCGAGATGATCCACCAGCGTGTCGGCGACTACGACGCGTTCAAGGAGTACCAGCGTGCCGTCTTCGACCGCACCGAGGCGTGGCTGGCCGAGCGCACCGCCGCCGATCTGCGTCGTCTCCTCCTTCCGCGGCCACTTCCGCCCCGCGTGGTCAACACGTTCTCGGCGCGGGTGGCTGGCCCCGACGGCCTCACCGTCCTCGACGCCCTCGACGCCCTCGAGTGCTGGCTGTACCAGCACGGCATGCGACACATGGGCGAGATCGAGCTGGCCCGTGGCCTGGTCGGCCTGGGCGGCATGACCAGCTGACACCAGGGTTCCTGGCGGCCGATCAGCCACCCTCCAGCCGTCGGGCGCGACCTTCGAGGTAGCGGCGCTCGGGCAGGCTGGCGGTGCGCCGCGCGGCATCGAGGAAGGCGGCGCGAGCGGCAGCGGCATCGCCCATCCGCTCCAGCAGGTGGCCCCGCGTCGACGAGCGACGATGGCTGTCGGCGATCGTTCCGCCCGCCTCCAGTGCATCGAGTGCGTCGAGTCCCGCGCGCGGACCGTCGACCATGGCGACCGCCACGACGCGGTTGAGGCTCACCACCGGGTTCGGGACCACGCGCTCGAGCAGGTCGTAGAGCGCGAGGATCTGTGGCCAGTCGGTGTCGGCATCGGTGGCCGCCTCGGCGTGCACCGCGGCGATCGCCGCCTGCAGCTGGTAGGGGCCTATCGGGCCGTGAGGGAGGGCGGCGGTGATGAGCGCGATGCCCTCGTCGATCGCTCGACGGTTCCAGCGACCGCGGTCCTGGTCGGCCAGGGGGACCAGCTCGCCGTGCGGACCGGTGCGGGCGGCTCGACGGGCGTCGTTGAGCAACATCAGCGCCAGGAGCCCGGCGATCTCTGCGTCGTCGGGGCGTTCGGCGTGCACCAGGCGGGTGAGGCGGATGGCCTCGTTGGCGAGATCCGTGCGCTGCAGTTGGTCGCCGGAGCTGGCCGCGTAGCCCTCGTTGAAGATCAGGTAGAGGACGTGGAGGACGACCGGCAGGCGACTCGGATCGTTCGAGGGCGGCATGCCGAAGGGGATCGAAGTGGTGGTGATCTGGCGCTTCGCCCGCGAGATCCGTTGGGCCATCGTGGCCTCGGGGACGAGGAAAGCGCGGGCGATCTCGGCGGTGGTGAGGCCGCCCACCGCCCGCAGCGTGAGCGCCAGCTGCGACGCCGCCGAGAGGGCGGGATGGCAGCACAGGTGGAGCAGGTGGAGGGTCTCGTCTCGACCGGGGATCTGGGTGGCGATGTCGGCCTGGTCGTCGGGTCCGGGAACGACCGACGAGTCGACCGGCGTGGCCGAGGCCGCCGCGTCCTCGCGGCGGCGGCGGGCGCGCTCGCTGCGGACCTGGTCGATGAGGCGCCGGTTGGCGACGGTGACGAGCCACGCCCTCGGATCGGCCGGGGTTCACGTCTCGGGGACGCCTCCATGGGGGATCGCACGGATCTCGACGCTCGTGAAGCGCGATGCCGGGTTCAGCGCGGCGATCTCGAGCGCCCGGTCGAGGCTGTCGACATCGAGGATCGAGAAGCTCCCGAGGTACTCCTTGGTCTCGATGTAGGGCCCATCGGTGACGACCGGGGCGCCGGCGACGATGCGGACGCAGCGGGCGTTGGCCTGGTCGTCGACGCCGTAGCCGCCGACCAGCTCGCCCGAGGCGAAGAGCACCTGGTTGAGCGCGTCGGTCTCGGCCACGATCTCCTGCATCTCCTTGGGATCGAACGACGTCCAGAGCTCGTCGTTGCCGTAGATGAGCAGCATGTACTTCACGGTTGCGTCCTCCTGTGGTGGGTGGAAACGGTGACCCGGTGGTCGCCAATCACATCGAGGTCGGAGCCGATCGCCTCGTCTCGACATCGAACGTCGAGATCTGCTCTCAGCCGGTGACGAGCCAGCCGACGAGGCCGGCCTGGCCCAGGTGGTAGGTGACCATCACCGCCAGCGGCCCGAGCTTCCTCGGCTCGACGAAGCGGTTCCACGCCAGGGTGGCATCCGAGGCATAGAAGAGGAGCGCGCCGACGATGGCCAGTGCAGCGGCGGTGCCGAACGCGCTCACGACCATCGCCGAGATCACCACCAGGTAGGCGACGACCGGACCTGCCAGGTTCGCGTTCGAGCCCGCGCCCACCCTGGCGACGATGCGTCGGCCGATGGTGACGCCGCACGCGATCACGACCGCCCCACTGACGGCGCTCCACGCAAGCGAGCGCGGCGCCTGCTGGAGCGCCACGACGTAGGCGACGTGTCCCAGCAGGAACGACACGAGCCCGGCGATGAACCACCGCTCGGCGAGCATGAGGAAGACATCGCCGGCGAGCGACAGGACGAGCCCGGCCACCATCCAGGTGCGGATGGCGGGATCGAACGGGTCGAGCGCGATCGCCACGCCGATGAGCGCGACGAGGGTGCCGGGCTTGGCGATGTGGCGGACCGACGGCCGACGGTTCCACACCGCCCACCAGTCGACGAGCGCGAGCGTCGCGGCAGCGGCGAGGAGCACCCAGGCGTCAGAGGTCATCGGGCGAGTATGTCGTGTGGCGACGGCGGCAGGCGGGTCGTACGGCGGCTCAGCCAGTGAGCGGCTCGAGGATAGCGGCCGCCTCGTCGTGCCCGTTGTGGCGGGCCCAGCCGAGGGCCGGGGCATCGAACGCGCGGTCGTGCAGGTTCGGGTCGGCACCGAGGGTGAGGAGCAACCGCACGATCTCGATGTTCCCGGTGGACGCTGCCTCGTGCAGCGCGGCGATGCGACCGAGGGCGTTCACGTCGAACCCGAGCGAGACCATCAGCTGAATGGCAGCCGTGTTGCCCGCCTCGGCCGCCACCACCATCGGTGCGTGCGTGCTCTGCACCCGCTCGACCATGCCCCTCTCGGCCGCCCACTGGAGCTGCATGGCGAGCATGGCGGGGATCGACTCGGCTGCCGCTGGCATGCGGGCCCGCCACGGGCCGCCGTCGCCCTGGCCGAGGCCGTGGGCGAACAGCAGCTCGAAGTGGTCGTCGGACGGATCGAACATCCGGTTGTAGAGCGCCTGGTTGTCGTTCGGGTCGGCGCCCGCCTCGAGCAGCAACCGGGCGAGGGCATGGCCGTCGGGGTGTGGCGGCTGGTTGACGGCATCTTCACCGCCGCCGAGCGCTCCGGTGAGGGCGGTGAATGGGCTCGGCAGGCCTTCCCACAGGTAGCCGGCGTTCGGGTCGGCACCGTGGTCGACGAGCACTCGCGCCGCGTCGAGCGTGGAGCGGCCGTCGAGCGGCACACGCGAGTAGGCCGCGTAGAGCAGAGGTGCCCACCGCTGCGGACCACCCTCGCGGTCGACCAGGTCGGGTTCGTCGGCCAGGGACTCGGCCAGTGCATCGGCCGCGCCGGCGGTGGCCATCGCCCAGATGTTCGCGGTCGCGATCGACGGGTGCTCGTCGAGCAGCGCGCGTGCCTGGGCCCACCTGGAGGGTGAATCCGACGAGCCGTAGGTGAGGCAGGCGAGGTTCAAGAAACGGGCGACCAGATCGTCGTCCTCGACGTCCATTTCGTGGGGCGAGCGGGCATGGGCCTCGACCACAGCGAGGTGCTCCCGCAGGCGGTTCCAGCTGGGGAACCCGTACCGGCGGGCCACCACGAGTTGGGCGTCGGTGAGCTTCAACCCGGAGAGAGCGACATCTCGATCGGGATGGTGCTCGGCGACGAGCGCCACCGCATCGGGCTCACCCGATCGGACTCCACGCTGGAGGTCGCGGGCCTCGTTGCGCAGGTGCTCGAGGCTGGGGTTGGACGGCAGGCGTCGCGCGGGCATGGGGCTCCTCTCGGTGGTGCCTGTGTCCGCACGTTCAGGCCAAGAAGAGTTCGGGCTGCACGCTGCTGATCTCCAGGTGGGCTCTGCCCTCTCCGCGGACCGGAGGCTCCCTGTGCGCCTGGGGCGAACGGTAACACCGGGGATCCGTCGGCTCAACGAGTCCGATGCCGATCGCCGTCGATGAGCCCCCGATGGGGGCCACGATCGTACCCAAGGCCGTTTCGCCTCACGGTGCGCCCTGGGCGTGGCGTTCCGAGGTTCTCGCACAGGGCACTCGCCCACGCTCGGATGGTGACCGCCAGAGTACGGTTCCGCCATCGACGCGAGCACCACGAGTTCACGATGAGCACTGACCCTCCCGCCAAGCCGTCCGGCGTACATGCACCGACGGCCCGTTCGGCGATCGACCTCCGGATCGCTGCCGGCGCCGAGAGGTTCCGGCGCCTGCAACGCGTCACGTTCGGCCTTGCCGAAGCGGTCACCCTCGGCGACGTCCTCGACCTGATGGTGGGTGACGGCGTCGAGGTCGCGGGTGCCTCGGCCGGCAGCGTGTGCCTGGTCGATCTCGGGGGCGAGGGGGCCCGCGTGGTCCGGTCGCTCGGCTACTCGCCCCACGATCTCAGCCGCGCCGTCGAGATCCTCCTCGATGACGACTCGCCGTTCGCCACCTGCATCCGGTCGGGGGAACACGTCATCGATGCCCGACCCGACGACGACCAGTGGGACCTCTACATCCCGATCACGGTGCGGGGCGAGGTGATCGGCGTCCTCGGGCTCACGTTCGTCGAGGCCCAGCCGTTCGACGACGAGCAGCTCGAGTTCCTCGTGGCTGCCGCCCGCCACTGCGGCGCCGCCATCGAACGGTCGCGTCTCGTCGACGCCGAGCATCAGGCGCGTCGCGACGCCGATGTGGCCCGGCGCGAGGCCGAGCGGGTGCGCGACCACCTGGCGTTGCTCATCTCGGTGGCCCGCTCCGTCGCCACCAGCCTCGAGCCCGACGAGGTGCTCCAGAGCGTGCTCGACCTGGCGGTGCCCCGTGTGGCCGATGCTGCAATGGCCTACCTGCCCACCGATGAGGGGCTGCGCCGGGTGGCCATCGCCCACCGCGATCCCGCGGCCCTGGAGCTCGGCCGCCAATGGGTGCTCGGCACCCACACGCCCCTCGACGACGACAGCCCGGCGGCGCGCTGCTTCCGCACCGGTGAGGTCCAGATCCGGCGCGACCTCGACCGTGCCGATCTGTCACGTGCGCCGACGTACGTGCGCCGCACCGTCACCAACTTCGGGTTGCAGTCGTGGCTTGCCGTGCCCGTCCAGGCGGGGCGCCAGGTGCTGGGCGTCATCGTCCTCGCGTTCAACGACCCCGACCACCTCGACGCCGAGGAGAGCGACACGGTGGCGCTCACCATCGAGATCGCCAACCGGACCGCAGCAGCGCTCGTCAACGCCAGCCTGTTCCAGCGCCAGCGCCTCGTGGCGCTGTCCCTCCAGCAGACGGTCCTCCCCCCGGCCATGCCCGAGGTCGACGGCATCGAGCTGGCCGCCCGCTACCTGCCCGCCGAGGCCGACACCGACGTCGGCGGCGACTGGTACGACGCGTTCGTGCTCGCCGACGGGCGCATCGGTCTCACCATCGGCGACGTCACCGGTCACGGCCTGGCGGTTGGCGCCACGATGGGTCAGCTCCGCAACGCCCTGCGGGCCTACGCCATCGACGGGGCAGCACCGGGACAGGTGCTGCACGACCTCAACCGCCTCCTCACCCTCACCACCGAGGACGAGTTCGCGTCGGTCATCTACGCGGTCGTCGACCCCGCCACGGGCGCGTTCACCTGGGCATCGGCAGGTCACCCGCCCATGCTGCGCATCACCCCCGACGCCATCCACGTGCTCGACGAGCCGCACGGCATGATCCTCGGGGCCGACGCCACGCAGCCGTGCCCCGAGGGCCAGATGGTGCTCGGTCCCGGCGAGGCGGTGCTGCTCTACACCGACGGGCTCGTCGAGCGGCGCGACGTGCACCTCGACGAATCGATCGCCGCGCTCGCGGCACGGTTGTGGGGTACCTCGATGACGGCCGAGAACCTCTGCGACGTGGCGGTGCAGCCGCTGCTCGGCTCCGGGCTCCGGCTCGACGACGTGTGCGTGGTGGCGGTGCGGCGCACAGCCACCGCCAGCTGATGGACCGGGGTGCGGTCAGGCCCCGTGGGCGTGATCGCACCACCGCTCTTCGCCCGCGGCGATGGCGCCGCCGCCAACACCCTCGAGGGCGGCGAACGGGCCGCAATCGTGGGGGACGATCCACACGTGGATCATGGCGTTCTCATTGCCGGGCCGGAGACCTTCCCGGCACTCGCCGCCGGGGGTGCGCAGGCCCGCCACCTTCGGCGCCACCGGGTCGAGCGTGTAGCAGAGGTTGTCGTGGATGTGCCACTGGGTGAGCTCGCCGCCGAGCTCGGGCACGTCGTCGAGTGTGTAGCTGTCGGGCAGCATGAACATGGCAGCCACGAGCCGCTTCTGGCCGTTGCGCACCTGGAAGACGAGCGACTCGGGCGCGTCGGGGTCGAGGATCACGTCGTCGTTGATCGAGCCCCAGTTGACGTAGTGCTCGTAGCCCGTGGCACCGTCGCCGATCGAGTGGTAGCCGGCCGCTTCGGCGACGGCCGGATCGGCGAACTGCGGGAGGCGGAGGAGCGTGACCGCGATGAGGTTCTCGGCTGCTGCCTGCTGCTGCGGGGTGACGCCGTCGACGCCGCTGAGGTTGATGGGCATCGCGGGGTCATACGGCTGGGGAGGCACCGCCGGGGTGCCGTGATCGCCGTGGTCGCCGGTGCCCATCCCGATCTGCTCGGGATGGTCGTCGCCCTCGGCGTGCTCTTCGCCGTCGGCGTGGTCGGCGCCCGCCGCGGCGTCGTCGTGGCCGTGCCCCTCGCCATCGCCGTGGGAGTGGGTACCGGCGAGCAGCATGCCCGGGAGGGCGGCTCCGAGCGCCACGACGACGAACGCCGTCGACAGGGTGGCGGGAGCCGGCGCACCCAACATGGCGAGCACGCTGGCGGCAAGGGCCACGAGGGCGAGGAAGGCGGCGAGCCCATCTGACCACTGCACGGCCTCGGTCTGAGCCATCCCCTCGATGAAGCCGATGCCCACCATCTTCGCGGCCGCCCAGCCACCGAGGGCGACGATGGCCAGCCCCGCGCCGGCGGCCGCCATCAGCCGGCTCGGTCGCACCAGGGCGACGACACCCCACGCGATCTGCTGGGCCCCGAGGACCGAGAACGCCCACATCGCCTGGCGGCTCTCGCTGTGCGCGCCGGCCGCCACCGCGTGGATGGCGCCCGCGGCGATGGAGGCGATGGCCGCTCCGGCCAGAAGACCGTGCTCGGTCCGCGCGTCGTTCCCCGGACGAGCGGCGTTCCCTGGAACCAGCGCGTCGTTCCCTGCAACCAGCATGGTCATCCCCCCTCGGAACCGGTCGGTGCGCACAGCGTACGCCGATGCGGCTACTGACAGTCGTCCCCGCTCCTGTGTCGCGGCGTCGACGACCTGCGAGGCTCGTCGGATGCGCCGCTCGATCGACGATCACCCGTTCCACCCCGACGACCTCCCGGAGGGCGCCGAGGATGCGTCGCCCCTGTCGTGGGCAGTCGCCATCAGCGACGACTACGACGACAGCGAGCCCCGGGTGGTGCTCACCGTCGAGGAGGTGGGTCGGCCCGGTGCCGGGCTGGTGTTCCACATGGCGCCCGAACACGCCCGGCGCCTCCGCGTGGCACTGCGCGACGGCCTCGTCGAGATCGGCGCCGACCCCGGATCCTGACTCCGGATGCCGGCCGTCGCCGGTTGCACACGAGGTTCAGGGGTTGCGCGATCTGGCTCAGCGCCTAAAGTAGACCTGTCAGGTCGGAATTCACCGGGGGAGCCCCACCGTGTCGGTCACACCCATCGTTCCCGCACCCCGGGACCTCTCCGCCGAGCAGCAGCGCGACATCGAGAGGTTCGAGGCCGCGGTGCAGCAGTACCTCGCCGGAGAGATCGAAGAAGACGTCTTCCGGTTGATGCGGCTCAACAACGGCATCTACGGACAGCGCCAGGGCGGCATCAACCAGATGGTGCGGGTGAAGTTCCCCGCCGGGTCGATCTCGCCCGAGCAGTTCGAGACCCTCGCCGACGTCGTCGACACCTACTCGCGGGGCTGGGGCCACATCACCACCCGCCAAAACGTGCAGATGCACTACGTGCAGCTCGACCAGGTCCCCGACGTCATGCGCGCCATCGCCAAGGTCGGGCTCACCACCCGCGAGGCCTGCGGCGACACGGTCCGCAACGTGATGGCCTGCCACCTCGCCGGCGCCTGCCCCTACGAGAAGCTCGATGTGACCCCGTGGGCCGAAGCCGCCTTCGAGCACTTCGTGCGCAACCCGCTCGGCCAGCGGCTGCCCCGCAAGTTCAAGATCAACTTCTCGGGCTGTGAGACCGACTGCGGCCAGGCGATGTTCAACGACGCCGGCGTCGTCGCATCGGTGCGCACCCGCGCCGATGGCTCGCTCGAACACGGCTTCCGGGTGTTCGTCGCCGGCGGTCTCGGCGCCAACCCGCACCCCGCGCTCCTCCTCGAGGAGTTCACGGCACGCGAAGACCTCATGCCCACCATCGAGTCGATCCTCCGGGTCTTCGACCAGACGGGCAACCGCGACAACAAGCTGCGGGCCCGCATGAAGTGGGTCATCGACAACCTCGGGTGGGAGGAGACCCAGCGTCGCATCCTCAAGGTGCGCCACACGCTGCCCGCTTCGTCGAGCTGGCCGGGCGGCATCCCCGCCATCGTCGCCAAGGCTGGCGACCTGCCCGCTGGCCAGGTCTCCGCCGGTGAGGTCACCCCGGTGGGCCAGGGCGTCGCGGTGCAGCTGCTGTCGCGCGACCCGTTCCAGAAGTGGGAGCAGACCTCGGTCATCCGCGGCGTCGCCAACGGAACCGTCTCGGCGGTGGCCTACGCCGCCCTCGGCGACATCACCTCGGCCCAGTTCCGCGGCCTCGCCGCCATCCAGCGCGAGCTCGGATCCGACGTCCGCCTCTCCAACCGCCAGAACGTGGTGTTCCGCGGGCTCGACGAGAGCCAGGTGCCGGTGCTCTACGGGCGTCTCATCGAGATCGGCATGGCCAGCCCCGGCGCCGAGCTCGCCCGCGACGTCGTGTCGTGCCCCGGCGCCGACACCTGCAACATCGCCGTCACCCAGTCGCGTGGCCTGGCCAAGGCCATCGGCGACCAGCTCGAGGAGGAGGGACTCGCCGAGGTCGGTGGGGTCCGCATCAACATCTCGGGCTGCACCAACTCGTGCGGCCAGCACCACGCCTCCGACATCGGTTTCTTCGGAGCCGAGCGCCGGGCCAACGGCATGTCGGCGCCGGGCTACCAGATGCTGCTCGGTGGCTACATCGGCGAGGAGCAGGCCCACTTCGGTGAGAAGGCCCTGCGCCTTCCCGCCAAGGCTGCGCCCGAGGCCGCGGCCCGCGTCGTTCGCCGGTTCGCCGCCGAGCGCGAGGCCGGCGAGAAGTTCCGCGGGTGGATGGACCGCGTTGGAGGCCCCAAGGCCATCGCCGACGACCTGCGCGACCTCGACCACTTCCCCTCACCGCTCGAGGCGCCGCACTTCTACACCGACTACGACGAGACCGGTCCGTTCTCCGGCGAGGTCGGCGAGTCGGAGTGCGCGGGCGGCTGAGCGGCACCTACGCCTCGGCGGTGGCGTCCATCGACGCCGCCAACGCCGAGGATCCGAACCTGGTGCGGGTGCGGGGGCACGAGCAGCCGCTCGCGCTCGCCCACGGACGACTCGCCGCCGAGTGGATCGAGCGGCTCGTCGACGATCCCTCTGAGGCGCTGCTGCTGGCGGCCAGGGCCCACCACCTCCGGCGATGGGAGGTGCCGCGCTCGTCGTATCCCGATGGCCGGGCCGGCTACCTGCGCTGGCGACGCGACCAGAAGGATCGCCACGCCAGCGAGGTCGTGGCGATCCTGGCGGCCGCCGGGTACGGCGAGGCGGCCATCAACCGGGTGCAGGTGCTGGTGCGTCGAGCCCGGCTCGACTCGGCCAACGGGACCCAGACCGTCGAGGACGCGGCGTGCCTCGTCTTCCTCGAGACCCAGCTGTCCGATCTCGCCGCCCGACTCGACCGCGACCACCTGATCGAGGTGCTGCGGCGCACGGCCGCGAAGATGAGCGACGAGGGCCGGGCGCTCGTCGGGGAGATCCCGCTCGACGCGGAGGCGACGGTGCTGTTGGCAGCCGCTCTGGGTTGACAGCAAGAGCTACCCTCCGCTGCACCACGAACGAGGGGGACTCGATGGAGCGGTGGGCGTTCATCTACACGTCGGGTGACGGCGACAGCGCGGCGGTGTCGGCCACGACCGGCAGCAAGCAATGCGAGCTGCTCACCGTCGGCGTGCCGTCGACTGCGGTCGACGACGCCATCATCGAGGACCTCATCGAGCAGGGGATCGAGCTGCTCGAACTGTGCGGCGCGTTCGGCCCGGCCGAAGCGGCGAAGGTCGTCGAGCAGGTGGCGGGACGGGTGCCGGTGGGCTACGTCACGTACGCCGCGTCGGAGGCGGCTGGCCTCCACCAGCTGTTCGGCTGAAGCGGGGAGTCAGTCCTCGGCGAGGTGGCGCTCCACCGCCTCGACCTTGGTGTGCAGTCCGTCGACGACGCCGGGCTTGTGGTCGATCTTGATGACGACCCCCACTCGGGGCGCCGACTTCGCGACCTCGTCGACGCAGCGCTTGATGAGGTCCATCACCTCGTCCCACTCGCCTTCCACGTTGGTGAACATGGCGTTGGTCTCGTTCGGCAGGCCGCTCTCGCGCACGAGGCGCACGGCGTCGGCCACCGACCTCGACACCGAAGGGCCGATACCGGACGGGCTGATGGAGAAGGCAGCGATCATGCGGCCATCGTCACGGCCGCTCGCCCCCGTGGCAAGCGGAGCGAGCTCACCGATCTGCGGAACCCTTCGAGGCCCTCGCCGCAACCGCGCCCGACTCTGGCCGAGTGAGGCGACCGGTCAGCCGGGTCGGTCGATCTCGATGACGTGGCGGACCATCGTCCGCCCCTGATCGTCGACCCAGCTCCCGACCGGGCGAGCCCCCACCGCGACGGCGACACGCACCGACGCCACGTTGTCGACATCGGCGATCACGTGGGCGCGGGGCGCGCCGGTGTTGTCGCGCAGGAACGCCAGCACCAACCGCACGGCGCGGCTGACGTGCCCCGTTCCTCGGTGGGCGGGGTGAGCCGCATAGGAGATGTTGGCCTCGTCGGCCGGCACGTGGGCGTTCGCGAGATCGCAGTCGACGCAGGCGACGTTCGGAGTGGTGGGGCCGTCCACGCTGAAGGTCCACTTCGGCCCGCGGCCGAACCGGTCGTGGTTCGCCACGAGGCCGGCGAGCGCGTGGGCCCGCTGCTCCACCGGTGTCATCGCCTCCCACAACTCGCGCTGGCCCGGCATCCACAGCCGGTCGATCTGCTCGTCGGCCTTGGCCTCGAGGTCGGCCTCGAGATCCGACGGCTGCTGCCGGCGGATGGTGACGACACCGTCGGTGTAGCTGGGCGCGGGCACGGGTCGCTTCCAGTACGGGTTGCCGTCGAGGTCTCCTTGGCGGATGAACCCAGCGCGCTGGGCCAGCGCCAGTGACCGTGCGTTGTCCGGGGCGATGAGGAGCGTTGCCATGTGATGAGGCGTGTCGGTCGCCAGGTGGTGCATCAGCAGCTGCACGGCTCGTGTGGCGTACCCGCGGCCCCGATGCGCCGCCGGGACGTTGTAGCCGAGGTTCACCTCTCCCGGTCGGAGCCACGTCCGCTCGACGTCGAAGTCGACCCATCCGACGACCGATCCGCCGACCACGATGCACGCCACTGGGTTCGGGTCGGTCGCACCGGGCCCCAAGAAGCGATGGAACTCCTCGTCGCGCCCCGCGATCAGCGTCGCCGCGTCGCCGGCTCGCGGGCGACGGATCGTCACCACTCCGTCGGTGGTGGGGCGCAGGCTCGGCATCGCGTTCAGTCTCGTCGCAGTGCGGTGGACGCGCCCGGATTTCGGGGATGCCGGAGCGCGTCCGGTCTGGCCCGAACCGCTCGGGTCGGGTTCGAACGGACCGTGCCGTCCATCGAGCGCAGCTTCGCCTGATCTATCCGCCGCCGACGTCCGTGCCCGTGGGCGTCGAATCGACATCGAATCGACGCCCACGGGACGGGGTGAGAGATCGGCGCCGGTGGGGGAGGAGGCGTAGGTGCAAGGACTCGCGCTCCTCCTCGCTCTCGCCGTCGGCGGCTACGTCGCCCTCGCGGTGACCCTGGTCGCCCGGGCCAGCCGCCGTGACGCCGAGCGTGCCGGCTACTACGGCCGCAGCGCCCGCAGGCGCGTCGAACAGGCCGACGAGGTCGATTCGGTGATCGCCGACATGGTCACGTCTCACCGGCTGGACGACCTGGCCGAGCTGGTCGGCACGCTCGATCGCCTGGCGTGGGGAGGGGTCCGCGTTGCCGGCCTGCGGCGACTGGGGACGTCCGACCGGTGGCGCATCGAATTCGACGACGGCACGTCGCTGCTGGTGGGCACCGATGATGCGCGCCCGCTGCGCCGGGCCGCCCAGCTGGTGAACCGCAACGTCGTGGTGGTGTCACGCGTGCGGCCCCTCGAGGTGTCGGCATTCGTCGAGCTGTACTCGACGAGGCACGGCGCGATGCACCTGGGGATACGCGCCTGAGCCCACGGGCCCGGGGGCGCGACACCCCCTCGGGCTGGCGAAGCGCGCTCGACGTTCGTAGGATCAGCCGTGCCCGGCATCACGTGCGGGAATGCAGGGGGGAACTTCATGGGGGGAATCACTTGACTCAACGGACCCTTCGCGGCGCTGCTGCGATCGTGGGAGTGGCCGACGCGGCCTCGCCCACCGGCATCCTCGACGACACGGGTCGGGCCCTCGAGGCCCGGATGATCCGTGCTGCGCTCGACGATGCCGGTCTCACGCTGGCCGACGTCGACGGGGTCACCTGCGCCGGCGCTCCGGCCGGGCTCGCCGAATACCTGGGCATCCACCCCCGGTTCTTCGACGGCACCCAGGTGGGCGGATCGAGCTACGAGCTGCACGTCGAGCACGCCGCAGCCGCCATCGCCGCCGGGCTGTGCGAGGTGGTCATCGGCGTCTACGCCTCGACCCCGAAGGGCAACCAGGCCCGCATGCGCGCCGCCATGGCCGCCCGGGCCGACGCTGGTAAGGGCGACGGCCGCAGCGGCGGAGGACGAGGTGGTGGCGGTCGGCCCGGCGGCGGCGCACCGCCCGGGATGGGCGGCCCGAACCCCGGCGCCGAATGGGAGCTGCCCTACGGCATGCGCACCCCGATGGGCGCCTACGCGCTGGCCGCCAGCCGCCACATGCACGAGTTCGGCACCACCTCCGAGCAGCTCGCGCAGATCGCCGTCGACACCCGCCGCTGGGCGTCGATGAACCCCAACGCCAAGTTCCAGGACCTCATCACCATCGACGACGTGGTCGACTCGCCCATGCAGGCGTCGCCGCTGCACCTGCTCGACTGCTGCCTCGTCACCGACGGCGCCGGCGCCTTCGTCATGGTGTCGGCCGAGCGGGCGGCGTCGCTCGCCAAGCCGGCGGTCTACGTGCTCGGTGCCGGCAGCTGCGGCGACCACTCGATGATCAGCCAGATGCCCGACCTCACCACCACCGCCGGCGCCATCTCCGGCCCGGCAGCGTTCGCCATGGCCGGCGTGAAGCCCGACGACGTCGACCTGCTCATAGGCTACGACAGCTTCACGATCACCGCGCTGCTGCACCTCGAAGACCTCGGGTTCTGCGGCAAGGGCGAGGGCGGCGCGTTCGTCGAGGACGGCAAGCTCGGCCCTGGCGGTTCGTTCCCCATGAACACCAACGGCGGTGGGCTCTCCTACACCCACCCCGGCATGTATGGCATGTTCCTCATCGTCGAGGCGGTGCGCCAGCTGCGCGGCGAGTGCGGCGAGCGCCAACTCGACGGACCGGAGATCGCGGTGGCCCACGGGTCGGGCGGCCTGCTCTCCACCATGGGCACGCTGGTGCTCGGCACGGAGGCCACACGATGACCCAGCTGTTCGAACCGCCGCAGTCCGACTACGGCACCCCCTACTGGGACGCCACCCGCGACGAGCGGCTGCTCGTCCCCTACAGCACCACCACCGGCCTGCCGTTCTGGTATCCCCGCGAGGTGGCACCCGACACGCTCACCCCCGACGTCGACTGGCGCGAGGCCAGCGGCCAGGGCATCGTCTACGCGGTGAGTGTCATGCACAAGCCGGGCCCGGGACGCGACCCTGCCGCAGGGCCATACGCCGTGGCGCTGATCGACCTGCCCGAGGGGGTGCGGATCATGAGCAACGTCGTCGGGATCGAACCCGATGCGGTCACGGTCGGCATGGCGGTCACGGTCTGTTGGCACGAGCTCTCCGACGGCCGCAAGCTCCCGATGTTCCAGCCGACCTGACGATCAGCAGGCGGATCACCCGGCGGACCGAGCACCCGAAGTCCGGGCACACGACGACCGGGCACACACCAGCACCACCAGGGGGACACACGCACATGCCGATGGAGATCGATCTCGGGCCGCAGGCCGCGGCATTTCGTGACGAGCTGCGCCAGTGGCTCGAGGCCAACGCACCCGCCGAGCTGAAGGGCGAGGATGCCCGGACGCAGATGATGCTGGGTGGTCCCGCCATCAAGGAGTGGACCCAGAAGCTCCACGACGCCGGCTACCTCTGCGTGAGCTGGCCCACCGAGTTCGGCGGCCGTGGGCTCGGCGGCATCGAGGTGGCCGTGCTCAACGAGGAGTTCGCCCGGGCCGGCGTCCCTCGGGTCACCCGGGGCATGGGCGAGTCGCTGGTCGGCCCGTCGATCATCGTGCACGGCACCGACGAGCAGAAGGCCCACTTCCTGCCGCGCATCATCGACGGCACCGACCAGTACTGCCAGGGGTTCTCCGAGCCCGACGCCGGATCCGACCTGGCCGGCCTCAAGACCCGCGGCGTGGTCGACGGCGACGAGGTGATCATCACCGGTCAGAAGGTGTGGACCTCCGGGGCGCAGCGGGCCAACATGATGTTCTGCCTCTGTCGCACCGATCCCGACGCGCCGAAGCACCGGGGCATCTCCTACGTCCTCACGCCGATGAAGCTCGACGACGGATCGTCCAACGGGTTCGAGCTGCGGCCGATCCGCCAGATCACCGGCGCCAGCGGCTTCACCGAGACGTTCATCACCGAAGCGCGCGCCCCGCTGTTCAACGTCATCGGCGGCCTCCACAACGGCTGGCGGGTCACCATGACCACGCTCGGCAACGAGCGCGGCGGCAGCGCCACCACCCAGCACGTGCAGTACCAGAACCAGTTCTGGCGGGTGGTCGAGGAAGCACGCCGGCTCGGCAAGGACACCGACCCGTTGGTGCGCCAGCGGCTGGCGTGGGCGTTCAGCCACGTCGAGATCATGCGGTACAACGGGCTGAAGACGCTGTCGGAGGTCGTGGCCCGCAAGGAGCCCGGCCCGCAGTCGTCGCTCAACAAGATGTTCTGGTCGGAGTACGCCCGCGACCTCGGCGAGTGGGAGATGAACCTGCGGGGCGCCCACGCCATGATCCGCCCCGACGGCGAGGGCTACCGCCTCGACCGTTGGCAATCCGACTTCCTCGGCAGCAGGTCCGGGGTCATCTGGGGCGGCACCGCCCAGGTGCAGCGCAACATCGCCGGCGAGAGGGTCCTCGGGCTCCCCAAAGAGCCCGGTCACGATGAGGAGGCAGGCAAGTGAGCGAGACCACCGCCACCACCACGGGGTCGTACCTGACCGAAGAGGAGCGCGAGCAGTTCCTCGTTGCCGCCGGAGGGGGGATGACGCTCGCTTTCTGGGCCGGTCGTCAACCCGACGTGCCCGCGGTCGTCTGCGAGCACGGCGACCGCACGTTCGCCGAGCTCAACGCCCGGGCCAACCAACTCGCCCGCGCGCTGCGTGACCGCGGCGTCGAGGCGGGCGACTCGCTCGGGCTCATGATGGCCAACCGCCCGGAGTTCGTGGAGACCTACGCCACGACCCAGCGGATCGGCGTGCGCGTCACCACCATCAACTGGCACCTCACCGGCGAGGAGGCCGGCTACATCCTGAACGACTGCGAGGCGAAGGTCCTCGTGGCCGACGCCCGCTTCCCCGACGCCGCACGTGGCGCCCTCGACCATGCCCCCAACGCCACCGTGCGCATCGCCGTCGGCGGCGACATCGAGGGCTTCGAGAACTACGACGACGTCATCAACGGGGTCGACGGGTCCGACATCGACGACCCGGTGGTCGGCAGCCAGATGCTCTACACCTCGGGCACGACCGGCCGTCCCAAGGGCGTCAACCGCGCCCGCTCGGCCGACATCGCCCGCGCCGTCGTCGGCGCCTACCTCAACTCGCCCGCCGGCTACGTGCCGGGCGAGTCGGTCAACCTGTGCACCGGGCCGCTGTACCACGCGGCCCCCCTGGCGTTCTCGATGACCGCGCCACTGGCGGTCGGCGCCGGCATCGTCCTCATGGACGGATGGTCGGCCGAGGAGACCCTGCGACTGATCGAGGAGCACCGCATCACCCACACCCACATGGTGCCCACCATGTTCCACCGGCTCCTGTCGCTGCCCGCCGAGGTGCGTGAGGCCGCCGACATCTCGTCGGTGTCCTACGTCATCCACGGTGCCGCCCCCTGCCCGGTCAGCGTGAAGTCGGCGCTCATCGACTGGTTCGGCCCGGTGGTGCACGAGTACTACGCCGCCACCGAGGGTGCGGGCACGGCGGTGGGCAGCGAGGAGTGGCTGACCAAGCCGGGCACGGTCGGCAAGCCGGCCACCCCCGACCACATCCGGATCCTCGACGACGACGGCAACGACCTGCCGGCGGGCGAGATCGGCACCGTCTACCTGAAGGCGCCGGCGGCCGGGCGCTTCGAGTACTACAAGGACGCCGACAAGACCGAGAGCAGCTACCGCGACACCCATTACACGCTGGGCGACGTCGGCTACCTCGACGACGACGGCTACCTGTTCCTCACCGACCGCAGCGCCAACCTCATCATCTCCGGTGGGGTCAACGTGTACCCGGCCGAGGTCGAGGCCGAGCTCATCGGCCATCCCGCCGTCGGCGACGTCGCCGTCATCGGCGTACCCGACGACGAGTGGGGCGAGAGCGTCGTGGCCGTGGTCGAGACCCAGCCCGATGTCGAGCCCAGCGAGGAGCTGGCCGCCGAGCTCATCGCATACGCGCGCGAGCGCCTCGCCCACTTCAAGTGCCCACGGCGGATCGACTTCCGCCCCGAGCTACCCCGCCACGACAACGGGAAGCTCTACAAGCGGCTTCTGCGCGACGAGTACCGAGCGGCCCAAATGGCCGAGAAGGAGAAGTGAGATGACAGGCATCTGCGAGGGACGGGTGGCCATCGTCACCGGCGCCGGACGTGGGATCGGCCGGGGGCACGCCCTCGAGCTGGCCCGCCAGGGCGCCAAGGTGGTGGTGAACGATATCGGCGGCGCGGTCGACGGGTCGGGCAGCGACGTGGGGCCCGCCCAGCAGGTGGTCGACGAGATCGTCGCCATGGGTGGAGAGGCCGTCGCCAACACCGATTCGGTGGCCGACTGGGAGGGCGCGCAACGCCTCGTCAACACCGCGGTCGAGAACTTCGGCACGCTCGACGTGCTCGTCAACAACGCCGGGATCCTGCGCGACCGCATGGTGTTCAACATGACCGAGCAGGAGTGGGACGCGGTCATCGCCGTGCACCTCAAGGGCACGTTCGGCCCCATGCGCTGGGCGTCGGCCTACTGGCGCGAGAAGGCCAAGGCGGGCGAGGAGGTCGACGCCCGCGTCATCAACACCGCGTCGACGTCGGGCATCTTCGCCAACCCGGGCCAGGGCAACTACGGCGCGGCCAAGTCGGGCATCGCCAGCCTGTCGATCATCGCCGCCAAGGAGCTCGGCAAGTACGGGGTGAACGTCAACGCCATCGCCCCCGGTGCCCGCACCCGCATGACCGAGAACCTCGGTGGTGCCATGTCGAAGCCGGCCGAGGGCGACTGGGACGAGCGCGGTGCCGACAACATCGCCCCGCTCGTTACATGGCTCGCCAGTGCCGAGTCGAAGGACATCACCGGGCAGGTGTTCATCGTCGGTGGTGGCCGGATCAACGTGGCCATCAACTGGCAGCGCGGGCCGGGAGTCGACAACGGGGCCCGTTGGGACCCCGCCGACCTCGGCTCGGTCGTGCCCGGTCTCGTCGAGGAGGCCGGGACCAAGCTCCCCCCGCCGCGCCAGCGGTAGGGGGCCCGTCCTTTGGACAGGGGGCCGACGATCGGGCTGGAGGTGGTGTGCGCCAGCCCGATCAGGCTCCCCGATCCGGCTCCCCGGGGTCAGCTCCAGCCGGAGCCGGCCCCACGGGTCATGCCGAAGGGGCCAGTGGGCCAGCGGAAGCAGTCGACCATGAGCTGGTCGACCTCCTCGCGGGTGGCCACCTCCTCGCGCACCACGCGCTGCGCCTCGCGCACCATGGCGAAGTAGACGCGGTTGGCGACGTAGCCCCACTCGCGAGGCTGGTCCTTGACCACCACCGGGTTCTTGCCGGCGTTGGCGGCCAGGGCGCAGACGGTTTCGATCGTCTCGTCGGAGGTCTTCGGCCCGCGCACGATCTCGGCCAGCTTCATCACCGGCGCGGGTGACGCCCAGTGCCAGCCGACCACCCGGTCGGGCCGGTCGGTGGCGGCCGACAGCGCGGCGATGGGGAAGCCGCTCGAGTTGGAGCAGAGGATGGTGCGCTCGGGGCAGCGACGGTCGAGGTCGCGGAACAGCCCGACCTTGAGGTCGAGGCGCTCGGGCACCGCTTCGATGACCAGATCGACATCGGCCGCCTGGTCGAGGTCGGTCGTGAACGAGATGCGCCCGAGGGTGGCCTCGGCGTCGTCGGCGGTGAGCTTGCCCCGCTCGACGGCGCCCTTCACGCCGAAGCGGCCCGTGTCGACGGTGGCACGTCCCTTGTCGAGCGCCTCCGCCGCGATGTCGTAGCAGACGACCTCGTGGCCGGCGATGGCCACCACCTGGGCGATGCCCGATCCCATGACGCCGGCACCCATCACTCCAATGCGTTCGTTCATCCGTGCAGTGTCGCGCGCCTGCTGTCAGTGGGCACGGCGTCGGTGGGCAGGACGAGGGCCATGCGGGTGCCGCCGCCCTCGCGGGGACCCGCTTCGGCGGCGCCGCCATGGCTTTCGGCCACGGCGTGGACGATGGCGAGGCCGAGCCCCGAGCCCGGTCGGCTGCGAGCGTCGACCGACCGGTAGAAGCGATCGAACACGTGCGGGAGGTCGTCGGGTGCGATGCCGATGCCCCGGTCGAGGACCTCGACGGTGCCGCCGTCGACGCGCACCTCGACGGGTGCGTCGTCGTCGGAGAACTTCAGCGCGTTGTCGACCAGGTTCGACAGCGCCCGCTCGATCGCACCCGGACGGCCGCGCACGACACCCTCGTCGATCACCTCGACCGTGACATCCCTGCCCGTGCGGCGGGCGGCTCGTTCGGCGACCCGTCGGGCGATGGGTACCAGGCCGAGCTCGGATTCGGGTTCGTCGGTGCGTCGATCGGTGGCCAGCTCCACGAGCTCGTCGACCAGGGTGGACAGTTCGCGGGCCTCGCTGTCGAGGTCGTCGACGACCTGTTGGCGGACGTCGTCGGGCAGCTCGTCGATGCGCCGGAGCAGCGAGATGTTGGTGCGCAGGCTGGTGAGCGGGGTGCGCAGCTCGTGGCTGGCGTCCTGCACCAACTGGGTCTGGGCGTCGCGCGACCGGCGGAGGGCCGCGAGCATCGAGGCGAACGCCCCGCCGAGGCGGCCCACCTCGTCGGTGCCCTCGGGCGGAGGGTCGACATCGAGGCGTCCGGTGGTGGCGACCTCGCCGGCGGTGCGGGTGAGGGCGAGGAGCCGCACCGTCGCCTGGCGGGCGATGAGCCAGCCGGCCAGGGTCGCGAGCACGACGACGAGCGCCACCGACGCCAGCGCTCGGTTGCGGATGGTGGCGAGCACCCGGTCGACCTCGTCGAGCCGGCGCGCCACCTGGACCGCGAACTGGTCGGGGAGCGGAGCCGTCGCCACCCGGAACCGCTCGCCGTCGATGGCGACGTCGCGCCACCACTCCGACGCGTCGGGCGGCTGCTCGGTCATCGCCCAATCGCCGGCGGTGAACGGGAGGGGTTCGAGCGCGGTGCTGATCGCCAGGTTGTTGCCGCGGTGAAGGAGCGTGACGCGCAGGTCGTCGTCGGAGCGCAGGCGTTCGCGCAGGTCGACCTCGTTGCGGCGGACGCGGGGGAGCGTGGCGTCGGAGAGGGCCTCGACCGCCACCTCGGCGTTGGCGATGGCGTCGCGAAGCGACTGGTCGACTTCTTCGTTCAACTGGATCGACATGGCGCGGTAGGTGGCGACACCGATGCTCATCGCCGACAGGCCGGCGAGGCTGGCGAGCGCGATGACCAGCTTGACGCGGAGGCTCACGGTGCTCGCACGGTGTAGCCGACGCCGCGCACGGTGTGGATGAGAGGGAGTCGGTCGTCGCCCTCGACCTTGCGGCGCAGGTAGCTGATGTACACCGCGAGGTTCTTCGAGTCGGGGCCGAAGTCGTAGCCCCAGATGCGGTCGTAGATCGTGGAGTGGTCGAGGACGATGCCCTGGTTGCGCACGAGGAGGGCGAGGAGGTCGAACTCGGTGCGGGTGAGCTCGATCTCGTCGCCGCCCCGCCACACGCGGCGCGAGCTCGGGTCGATGCGCAGGTCGGCCACCTCGAGCGCATCGACCTCGTCGAGGGGCTGGGCGCGGCGGAGCAGGGCGCGCACTCGTGCGAGGAGCTCGTCGAGCTCGAACGGCTTCGGTAGGTAGTCGTCGGCGCCGGCGTCGAGGCCCGCCACCCGGTCCGATGTCTCGGTGCGGGCGGTCAGCATGAGGATGGGCGTGCGGTCGCCTTCGGCCCGCAGCACGCGGCACATGGTGAGGCCGTCGACGTTGGGCATCATCACGTCGAGGATGATGGCGCTGGGCGCCGCGGTGCGCACCAGCTCGAGCGCGGCGGCACCGTCGGGCGCCAGCACCACCTCGTAGCCCTCGAGGCGCAGGGCGCGGCCGAGCGACTCACGGATCGCCCGGTCGTCGTCGACGACGAGGATGGAGTGGGTCAGTCCCGCCATCGCTCCCCGTTGCGGGGGCCGTCGAATGCAGCCCGCCGCTCCAGGCGCCTCTCGGTGCGCTCGGTGGCGCGGGCCAGGAGCTCATCGGCGCGTTCGCTGGTGAGCTCGCCGGTGGCGACGTGGTGGTCGAGGTGGGCTCTCACTCCGGTCAGCATGGCCTCCACCAGTGTGTCGGTGTCGACACCTCGTGCCTCGGCCACCTCGGCGAGGCGCGAGCCGCCGGTCAGCTCGGCCAGCAGATCCTCCGGCGTCATGTCGAGGAGCTCGGCGACGGCGTCGATCCCGGCGCGCATCCGGTCGCCCCGAAGGCCCTCGGCCCGCAGGTGCTCGGCGCGGCGGTGCCCGGGCCGCTCGTGGCGGTCGCCGCGGGCTGCTCGGTGCTCGGCCCGGCGCTCGTCGAGGTCGACGACGACGTCGTCGTGTCCGCTCGCCGCCGATTCGACGGATGTGGACGATGACGACGACGGCGACGACTCGCCGGCCGCCGCCAGGCCGGAGGCCCCGAACGTCAGGACGACGACGGTGGCCATGCCGACCCCCGCTCCTGCCGCCGCCGTCGCCCACCCGGCCCGTGGGCGTCGAATCGACATCGATTCGACGCCCACGGGCAGCGGGGTCGGTCGGCGCTCGTGCTCGGGGAGGTTCTGGCCAGCGGGGTGCAGGTGACGTGACATCTCGGCTCCTTGGTCGTCGGTGCCCACAGCGGGATGGTGAGCGCTGCTCGTGAGAGGCAGCCTCGGCGAAGGTGAGAGTTCGGTAGGGATGGCAGACCCGTCGCCCCGCGTCGTGCTCGCCGTAGGCTGGAGACGTTCGCCCGCCAACGGAGGCCAGCCATGTTCGGACGCAAGCGGCTCGAGATCCCCACGCCCGACGAGGCCCTGCCCGGGCGCAGCGAGACCATGCCGGTGCCCGACCGCCACACCGTCCTCGGCACCACGCTCACGCCGCCGTTCCCCGACGGTGCCGAGACGGCGATCCTGGCCCTCGGATGTTTCTGGGGGGCCGAGCGCCTCTTCTGGCAGCTCGACGGGGTCCACAGCACCGCCGTTGGCTACGTGGGCGGCCACACGCCCAACCCCACCTACGAAGAGGTGTGCAGCGGCCTTACCGGCCACACCGAGGCCGTCCTCGTCGCCTTCGACCCCGAGCGCATCAGCTACGAGGAGATCCTGAAGACGTTCTGGGAGGGCCACGACCCCACCCAGGGGATGCGCCAGGGCAACGACATCGGCACCCAGTACCGGTCGGGCGTCTACTGGGCCACCGACGACCAGAAGGCGGTGGCCGAGCGCTCGTCGCGCGCCTTCCAGAGCGTGCTCGACGCCGCCGGTCTCGAACCGATCACCACCGAGATCGCCGCCGCCGGGCCCTTCTACTACGCCGAGCCGTACCACCAGCAGTACCTCGACAAGAACCCCAACGGCTACTGCGGCCTCGGCAGCACCGGGTTGTCCTGCCCGGTCGGCATCGCCTCCGCCGACTGAGAGACCACGGCGGGTCTTTCGACCTGTCGGGGGGGGGGGCTCCTCACAGTGTGCGTCGCTCCGCCGATGGGCTGACTGAGCCCTCGAGAGCGAGCGTGCAGCTGTCCGGCCCGGCTGGCTGTCACACCTCCCGTGCAGAATCAGGTGGTGAACGTGCAAGAACGGTCGTACAGCGGCGAGGATCGGCGGGGCGCCGCCCACCTGCACGAGGCGTCGCCGTTCGGGGCCCCGTACGCTGCGGCCCTCACGTCCTGCCTCATCCTCGCGGCCGCGGTCCTCGTGGCCGGCTCCGTCAGAGACATCGACCTGACCCCGGCGCTCCCGGCCGCCGGGCTCCTGGGTGCCACCGCAGCGGTGCTCTCGGTCGCCGCCGGGCTCTGTGTGCTGTGCTGGCGACTGGCCGGCTTCGCCCCTGCACTCTGGATCGGTGCTGGGCTCGCGGTCACCGGCCCCATGGGCATCGTCCTCGACGGCCTTCTGCCCGAGGGGTCGCCCGATCTGGTGAGGTCGGCGGCGCCTGTCGCGGGCATCGCCGCCCTCACGTGCTTCGGCTACGCCACGGTGCAAGCGTCGGTCGATGCCCGGCTTCGGCCCCTGTGGGTGCTCGGAGGGGCGCTCTTCGGCTCCATCGTCGTCTCATTCGCCGTCGATACCGTCGACGACCGCCTCGGCGCCGATCTCGCGATCAGCGTCAAGGGACTGTGGCCGGCTCTCTGCTTCGCCGGTGGCTGGCTCGCCCTCGCCGCGGTGTGCACCGATCGTTCGCGACGGCCCGGCGGTCGCTGGCTCTTCGCCTGGCTCGGCGTGATGGCGGTGGCCTTCTCCCTCGATGCTCTCGTCGTGGCGTTCTCGTCGCTCACCGCGCGTCCGGTGCCGGTGGGGCACGAGGGCCTGCTCCTCGCGGGTGCGCTGTGCGGGCTGTGGGGAGCGGGCCGCGAGCTGCACATGTCGTTCGTCGCGCAGCGCGTCCAGCTTCTCAGCACCAAGGTCTCGGCCGAGGCGGCCGACGTGAAGGCACGCCGGGCGGCCGCCGAGGCGGAGGACCGGGCGCACGAGGCGCGCAACGCGCTCCTCGCCATCGAGGGTGCCACCCGCACGCTCGAGCGCCACCACGACACCCTGCCCCCCGATGTCCGCGCTGGGTTGGCCGACGCCGTGTCGGCCGAGATCGGCCGGCTGCAGCGATTGGTCACCGGCGACGGCGCCGTGCGGCGGCCCGCACCGTTCGGTGTCGCCGAGGCACTCGCGCCGGCCGTCACCGGTGCCCGGGCACAGGGGGTCGACGTGGTCGTCGACATCCCGGGATCCCTCCACGCCTACGGCACCTGGTCCGGGCTCGTCGAGGTCGTGCAGAACCTCCTCGAGAACGCCCGTCGCCACGCCCCCGGTTCCACCGTCTGGCTCAGCGCCGCCGACGTCGACGGGCGGGTGCAGGTACGCGTCAGCGACGCAGGGTCGGGTGTGCCACTCGCCGAGCGGGTGTCCATCTTCGAGCGGGGGGTCCGGGGAGCGGGCTCGGTCGATGTGCCGGGCAGTGGGCTCGGGCTCCACATCTCGAAGCGCCTGATGGTCGACCAGCTCGGCGATCTCTGGGTCGAGGGAACCCCGGGCTGTGGTGCCGAGTTCGTCGCCGAGATGCCGGCGGCGTCGGTGGAGCTCACCGGGCCGGGTGCGGCACGCTCGGCCGAGCCTGCTGGGGGTACATCGCCGACGTGACCCCGCGCGTGATGCTCGTGGACGACCACGAGCTGCTGGCCCACAGCCTGCGTGCCGCGCTCGGGGCCGAAGGCTTCGAGGTGGTGGTCCCCCCTGGCCTCACCGATGCCGAGGTGCTGGGCCATGCCGAAGGGCTTCGACCCGGCATCGTGCTGCTCGACCTGCACCTGGCCGACGACGAGCGAACGTCGGTCGGGCTCATCGGGCCGCTCTGCGATCTCGGCGCCACCGTGGTCATGGTCACCGGCGACACCCACCGCCACCGGCTGGCGGAGTGCATCGAGGCGGGTGCCCTCGGGTGGGTCACCAAGGCCGAGCCGTTCGACCACCTCGTCGAGGCGGTCCGCGGGGTGGCGGCCGGACGTCAGCTGCTCGGGGTCTCGCAGTGAGCCGAGCTGCTGGCCGAGCTCCAGCGGCACCGGGCAGCCGCGGCCGAGCGGGTCTCACCCTTCGGCCAGCTGAGCGCCGCCGAGTGCGACGTGCTGGCGTCGCTGATGGACGGGTGGACCGCGGGCGCCATCGCTCGCGACCGGGTGGTCTCCACGGCGACGGTGCGCAGCCAGATCCGCTCCATCCTCAACAAGCTGGGCGTGTCGTCACAGCTCGCGGCGGTGGCGATGGCGCGGGCTGCCGATTGGGACCCTGCGCAGTAGTTCAATCATCAATTTTGGTGATGTCGAGACGCGCGTCAGAGGCGACGGTGTGGTCCGGAGCGGACGCAGTGATCGTGCCGGGCTGAAATGGTCGCCTTGCCTGGCACGGGAGTGAGTGGCGAAACCGACGCCTCCGGTTGCAACCCAACTACAAGGAGAAATCGGTTTCATGAAGAAGCTTCTGATCATCCCCCTGATCGCCCTCCTGTCGGCCGCCGGTGTCGGCTTCGCCGCCAGCCTCAACGTCACGGCCGAGCCAGTTCAGGCCGGAGGCACCAGTGACCTGAAGTGCACCCAGAACGCTGAGGTGACCTGGGGCTTCGAGTCTGACCACGCCACCGTGTCCCACGCCACGGTCGCCGTCAATGGCGCGTGCGACGATCTCGATGCCTACGTCTACATCGATGGGGTCAAGGTCGGGTCCGGGGCAACGATCGCGAACGGGACGGCGACTGTCCGCTTCCCGGCCATGCCGGCCGCGGGCATCAACAACGTCCAGGTCGCCATCGCCGGCTAGTCGAGTTGGCGGCAGCGCCTCGGGACCCGAGGCGCTGCCGCTTCGACCTCCCCGACTACCAAGGATGACTTGACATGACGAGGACAACTCGACGCCGTCGACCCGTTCGCTGGTCGTCCACCGTCACCATAGCGGTCCTCGCCCTCGTCTGGTTCGTCTACCTCGCGCCGGTCGAGCTCGGCGGTGCCACCTCCTACATCCGCATCTCCGGCGAGAGCATGGAGCCCACCTACTACACCGGCGATCTCGTCATGCTCCGAGAGCGCGACAACTACCGGGTCGGCGACATCGTCGCCTTCCGCGCTCAAGGCGGGATCGTCATCCACAGAATCATCGGCGGCGACTCCCAGACAGGGTTCACCATGCAAGGCGACAACAACAGTTGGATCGACCCGTGGCAGCCGACCGACGAGCACATCGTCGGCGAGGCCTGGGTGCACACGCCCGGCGCAGGCGAGGTCCTTCAGACAGTCCAGCAGCCGTCGACGATGGGCATGGTGGCCGGAACTGCGGTCGGTCTCAGCCTGCTCGGCACCCCGTCACGGCGCCGCCGCCGTCGAGATAGCGACGTCGATCTGGCTGGATCGGATGCGTCGGGGCTCGATACGACGCTCCTCGAGCCGACAGGATCCACAGTGGTGACCGATCCCCGTCAGAGCGCGCCTTCCTCCATCCCGTCGGATCACGACGCGACCATTCACGACGCGACCATCCCGTCGGATCACGACGCGACCGAACCCCGTGGAGCGGCACGCGCCGAGACTTCGACGGACGGCGAACCTGTCGATCGCCGCCCACCGCCTGCCGGCCACCGAGCGAGCATCGTTCCGGCCGCCGGGGCCGCTGTGCTGTCCACCGTCCTGCTGTCGGTGGCAGCGGTCGGCTGGCTCCTCCCGACCACCGAGACGAGCTCGGTCGAACGGCCGCTCATCGCTCAGGAGACGTCCTTCAGCTACGTGGTCCACGCCGCGCCGTCCACCCTCTACCCCGGCGGCGTCATCGGCCCCGTCTCCTCAGGCACTGACGTCGCGTCGGTGCCGCCCATCTACACGCTGCCGACCCGCGCCATCGATGTCGACTACGACGTCAGCCTGAGCCCCTCCGAGTCATTGGAGGAGGTGGCCGGCTCGCACCACGTCGATCTCGTGATCTCGGCTCCCGATGGTTGGTCGCACACCGTTCCCCTGGCGCAGGTGCAGAAGTTCGAGGGGGTCGAGCTGTCGGGGCAGGTGTCCCTCGATGTCGCCGAGATCCAGGCGGTCATCGCTGCGGTCGAGGCCGAGAGCGGCTTCGTCGCGGGCACCTATGAGCTGGCGATCCGATCCACGGTCGACATCTCCGCCATCGACGCCGAGGGTACGGCGATCGCCGAGCAGATCGTGCACGAGCTCACCTTCGAGTACGACGAGACCCAGATCCTGCCGGGAGAGGAACTGCGGCAGACCGAGGAGCTCACGACCACCGATGTGGTGGAGCGGGCCCGGCGCGTCGAGGTGCTCAGCGTCGGCGCCACCGTCGCCACGTTGAGGTGGCTCATAGTGCCGGGGCTCGTCGTCGCTGCTGTAGCCGCTGCCATGGTGCTCCTGCTCCACCGATCGGGCCGGTGGGAGCTGGCCATGATCCGGGCCCGCTTCAACGCTCTCCTCGTCGATGTCGAGCCCGGTGAGCTGAACGCGGCAGCGAGCGTACGGGTGCGCTCCATCAACGACCTCGCCCGCATCGCCAAGCGCGACGCAGGGGTCATCCTCCACATCGACGACCCGGCCGTGGGGCATCGCTTCGTGGTGCAGGATGGCCGCACCGCCTACGAATACCTCGCTCGAAGCGCTGCGTCGTGACGCGCCGACGCCTCGTCACCTGCCTCGTCGTCGCCACCCTTGCGACCATGGCGACCGCCTCAGCGTCGTCGCTCATCGTCACTGCGACGCCGTTGCACGTCTGGGACCGGCCCTACGAGGGACCCGTTGGCGACGAGGATCCCGACGACGGCGAGTCGGGAGAGGGTGACCCGGACGATGGCGACCCCGGTGAGATCGATCCCGGAGAGGGTGATCCCGACGATGGCGGTACCGATGACGACGAGCCGAGCGGCGGCGTGCCCGCAGGGATGATCCCCGCCGAGTGCGAGGGGATGTCGTTCGACGAGATCGTCGAGCTCGGCAATGGACCTGACACGTGGTCGCCGGGTGATCCGTCGCTCGCCTACCTGATCTTGGGCGGCAATGGCGCCGACACGATCACCGGTGGCGAGGGCGACGACTGCCTGGTGGGTGGGAACGGGCCCGACGTGCTCTCCGGCGCCGCGGGGAACGACGTGCTCGTCGGCGGGAACGGCCCGGATCGTCTGGATGGCGGCGACGGATCGGATCGCCTCATCGGTGGAGCGGGACCCGATGATTGCTCGGGCGGGGGCCAGCTCGCCGACGTCCTCCATGACTGCGAGCATGACGGGGCGGCCTGACGCCGTCGCAGGCCGGCTTGCGCCATACCCAATTCTTCCGACTAGGTTCGTTACGGTTCCATGACGGAATGTGGTGCGCATCGCTCAGTCGGGCGGGCGGGCTGCCGATCAGAGCTACCGGGGGAACTCCCCGCCGACACCTCATCTGGGAGGGGCATGCGGAACTGGACACGGCGGACACGTTGGCCGGCACTGGCGCTCGTCGTCATCGTCACGGCCTCGACGGTCACCGCCGCTGCCCAGCCCTCCGACCAGGATCTGCGCAACCAGCGCGAGGCCCTTCGGTCGGAGCAGGCCCAGATGGCGTCGGAGGTCGATGCCGCCGAGGCAACCTCCGCGGAGCTCGCCGAGGCCCTCGCCGCACTCGACGCCAACGTCCGGCTGGAGACCTCGCAGCTCGAGGAGGCCGAGGCGGCCGTCGTCGCCGCCGAGGCCGATGTCGCTCGGGCCCTCGACGCCCAAGCCGCCACCGAGGCCGAGATCGAGGACCTGCGAGAGTCGATGGCTGTCGTGGCCGTCAACGCCTACGTCAGCCCGCCCCAGCAGGACACCCTCCAGGTGATGCTCGACGGCGACCTCGGCACCGCCCCGGAGCGCCGAGCTCTGCTCGACCTTCGGGCCTCCGACACCGCCGATCTGCTCGAGCGCTTCCGCTCCGCCCAGGAAGACCTCGCGATCCAGTCCGAGAACGCTCGTCTGGCCGAGGAGCGCGCCCAGGGTAGCCGCGCCGAGGTGCAGGAGCGCTTCGATTCGGTCGCCGCGGCTCGTGAGGCCCAGGCCGAGCTCACCGCCGAAGCACAGGTCCGGCTCGACCAGCTGATGCACTCCCAGGCCGAGCTCGAGGAGAGCGAGCAGCAGATCTCCGCCGAGTTGAAGGGCCGCCAAGAGGAGCAGCTTGCTGCGCTGCAGCGCCAGATCGCCGAGGCCAACGCCCGCCGAGGCCCTGTCAGCCTGCCCGGCGGCGGATCAGTCAACCTCGCCCGCGTCGGCGGCATCACCGTGAACGCCTCGATCGCCGGGCAGGTCGACGCCATGCTCCAGGCGGCCGCGGCCGACGGCATCGTCCTCGGCGGTGGTGGCTACCGCGACTCCAGCTCGCAGATCCGCCTGCGCACCGTCAACGGATGCCCCGACGTGTGGCATGCCAGCGCCTCGCGCTGCCGGGTGCCCACCGCCATCCCCGGCACCTCCATGCACGAGAAGGGGCTGGCCATCGACTTCACGGCCAACGGTCGCTCGATCAGCTCACGAGGCAGCGCAGGGTTCCAGTGGCTGGACGCCAACGCCCACCGCTACGGCTTCAAGAACCTGCCGAGCGAGCCCTGGCACTGGTCGACCAGCGGCGGCTGAGCCAGCGTTCAAGGTGCCGGCTAGGGCGCTAACCTGACGACGCCGATGCATCCCCGCGGGAGAGTCCCCACCTCCGGGTGAGGACGCCGAAGGAGCAACCTCCCCGGAATCTCTCAGGCCAACGGACCGTGGGGATGGGGCAACTCTGGAAAGCAGTCCGGCCGGACGTTCGACCGGGCTCACCGACGGTGCAAGTGGCGTGGCTCCGCCCTCGGGCGGGATCGTTCCCCGAAGCTCTCAGGTCCCGTGACAGAGGGGGAGACCGGACGTGCGCGTCCGGTCCCGCACCCCGCTCGAGAGGATCCGACATGAGCCAGCCCCCGCCGCTGCGTCGCACCCCGCTGTACGACCTGCACGTCGAGATCGGCGGCCGACTCGTCGACTTCGCCGGGTGGGAGCTGCCCGTCCGCTACGAGCCGGGCCCGATGGCCGAGCATCTCCACACCCGCGACGCCGCATCGCTGTTCGACGTGAGCCACATGGGCATCGTGGAGTTGCACGGTGCTCCGCCCACCGATCTGGCCGCGGCGCTCGAGACGCTGGTGCCGGCCGATCTCATCGGCCTCGCCGACGGACGGCAGCGCTACACCACGTTCACGAACGACGCCGGCGGGGTCATCGACGACCTGATGGTGGCCAAGATGGGCCACCACCTCATGCTGGTGGTGAACGCCTCTCGGCGCGACGTCGACCTCGCCCACCTGCGGGCCGGCCTCCCGTCGGGGATCGACGTGGTCGAGCGCACCGATCTGGCCCTCCTCGCCGTGCAGGGACCGGCTGCGGTGGCGACCGTTGCCGAGCTCGCGGCGGTGCCCGCCGTCATCGCCGGCATGTCGTTCATGGACGTGCTCTCGACTGCGGTCGCCGGCGTCGAGTGCCTGGTCAGCCGGTCGGGCTACACCGGCGAGGACGGTGTCGAGCTGCAGGTGCCGGCCGACGCTGCCGCCGACGTCGCCCGGGCCGTGCTCTCATCGGGGGTGGTGCTTCC
>JAENWR010000120.1 GCA_016649895.1 Acidimicrobiia bacterium
ACGACCCCTCGTCCCACCCGACGACCCCCGCCACCCCCACCACGGCCAAGCCAACCCCAGCGCCCGCACCGGTACCGACCCACCGGAAGAACCGGATGAACCGGGCGAACCGCCCGACCCGCCCCACGAACCACCGGGACCGACCGACCACAACGACTGACCCGCCCCGGCGGGGCGCTTCGGCGCGGGCGCAGTCAGCCTTGGAGCCGTCGCCGGTGAGGTGCATCGCCACGATCTCACTCGAGCGTCGTCCCACCCCGTCGGGACGATCCGGCTTCGCTCGAGGCGGTTCTCCACCACAGCGCACAGGCTCCAACCTGCAGGCACAGGACAGGAGCGAAGAGCAGGCCCAACCGCAGGATCGTCGCTGCAACGAAGAGGCCGATGAGACTCGTGCTCACCAGGAGCGCCACTCCGAACGCGCGCCGAGGTGCGAGAAGGGGAAGGGCGGTGGCCACGATGAGGAGCCCGAGCGTGACCAGAACCGGAGCACTCGGGGGATCGTTCGTGGCGCCGACGATGTGCGTCTCGGACTCAGAGGCCAATGGCAGCACCGAGTCGGTGTCAAGCTCCTCACCGACGGCGATCAGTAGAACCGCACCAACCCCGGCGCAGAGGACGAACGCAGCTGCGGCGAGACGGCGCGCCCCCCGTTCGTCAACTTCCGTATCGGCACCTCGTCGCATCGGCACGCTCCCGCCGTGTAGCCGTTCGGCGACCGTACGCCATCGCGGAACGGCGGGGACAACCTCCCACCATGCGCACGCTCGGAGCGCCTGCCCGGGGGAAGGAACGCCCAGGGGCTATGCGTCGGTGCGGCGATGAGGACGGGTACGGCATCGGCTCAGGCCACAGGGGCGCGACGGGATCCAAACGAGCGCCCGAGGTAGGCAATGAGCACCGCAAGGGCGCCAACGAAACCGAACGCTGTGCCGACCGTGGGGACGATGGCCAGCAGCAGGAGAGCCGTCCACACTCGTTCGCCACGGCCGAAAGCGAAAGCCCCCGCCACCGCGAGGATCCCGGCAACGACGAAGATCACAGCGGTCCGACTCCCTCCTCCGCCGAGGCGGCGGCGGACATCAGACTACGGCAGGGCGATGAGCACGGGCACTGCGTCGCCGGCGACCTCGAAGAGGTAGCCGGGCAGCACGCCGATGGCGAGGGTGGCCACGATCGCGATGCCGATGGCGGCAGCAGCTGGCAGCGGGATCGACACCTTCGGCCCCGCCACGCTGTCGTCGGCCTCGGCGTCGTCGCCGGTGAGGTACATCGCCACGATGATCTTCAGGTAGAGCACGGCGGCGATGACCGACGCGAGCATGGCGATGAGCGCCAGCCAGAAGCTGCGGGCATCGACGGCGGCGGCGATCACGTTGAACTTGGCGACGAACCCGGAGGTGAGCGGCACACCCGCCTGCGCGAGCAGGAAGACGGTGAACGCCAGCGCCAGACCGGGCCGACTGCGCGACAGACCGCGGTAGTCGTCGAGCGAGTGGGCGGCGTCGCCGCGGCGACCCACCAGGCTGATGACGCCGAAGCTCCCGGCCACCATGAACACGTAAGAGGTGAGGTAGAAGATCGCGGCCGTCACGCCCTTCTCGGTGCCGGCCTGCACCGCGACGAGGACGAAACCGGCGTGGCTGATCGACGAGTACGCCATCATCCGCTTCACGTCGGTCTGCACCACGGCGAACGTGGCACCGATGATCATGCTGAGCACGGCGAGCGCGTAGATGGCCGGCTTCCAGTCGAGCGAGTAGGTGCCGAGCGCCAGGTAGAACACCCGGATGAGACCAGCGAACGCGGCGACCTTGACCGCCGACGCCATGAAGGCGGTGACCGGCGTGGGAGCGCCCTGGTAGACGTCGGGCGTCCAGCCCTGGAACGGCACGGCCGACACCTTGAAACCGAAGCCGACGAGCAGGAGCGCCATCCCGAGCATCAGCACCCCGTTGCGCAACAGCAGGTTGTTGGCGAGGAAGGTGGCGATCTCCACCAGGTTCGTCGAACCGGTGGCGCCGTAGACCATGGCGATGCCGTAGAGGAAGAACGCAGAGGAGAACGCTCCGACGATGAAGTACTTGAAGCCCGCCTCCTGCGACTCGATGCGACGGCGGTGCATGGCGGCCATCACGTAGATGGCGATCGAGAGCGCCTCGAGCCCGAGGAACATCACGATGAGGTCGTTGGCCGACGCCATGATGACGCCACCGCTGGCCGACAGCAGCAGCAACGCGTACATCTCGACGCCATCGATGTCCTCACGCCGCAGGTAGTCGTCGAGCAACAGCGCCGCGAGGATGACCGACGCCGCAATGAGCCCCGTGGCAAGGATGGAGAAGCCGTCGATGCCGATGACGCCACCGACCGCGGTGAACGGCCCCCGCTCGGGGTCCTGCACCCGCTGCCACACCGGCACGCAGGCGATGATCGAGGCCAGCCCGACCAGCACCGTGGCCGCGGCGTTGACGCCCGGCGCCGCCATGGCTTTGACGAGCGAGCTGACGGTGAGGAGAACCACACCGCCACCGGCGAGGATCAGCAGCGGCAAGAGCGCCGCCCACTGCACCTCGGGTGTGTCGAGGGGCGTGAACTCGGCGATCTGGGCCAGCACCCCGAGGTTGGAGAGACCGGCGGCGATCAATGGTCCGCCTCCTCATCGGTGGCGTGCCCATCGTCGGCGCGTACGTCACGCAGCTCGACGCCCTCGGGGGCCGTCGGGCCACCGTTCTCGGCGAAGCCGGGCACCTCTGCCTCCATGTGGTCGATCAGGGCGACGACCGCCGGCTCGATGCGCTCGATGACGGGCTTGGGGTAGACGCCCATGAACACGATGAGCCCGATGAGCGGCAGCAGCACGAGGCCCTCGTGCCAGCGCAGCTCGGGGAAGTCGGCGTTGTCGTCGTCGGGCGTGCCGTGGAACACCCGCTGGTAGGCCCACAGCAGGTAGACCGCGGCCAGGATGACGCCGGCAGCGGCCACGACCGCCCACCAGCGGGCCGACGCGAACGCCCCGATGAGCACGAGGAACTCGCCGACGAACCCGTTGAGACCGGGCACGCCGATCGACGAGAGCATCACGAGGGTGAAGGCCGCGGCGAAGATCGGCGCCACCTTCTGGAGACCCTTGAGCTCGGCGATCTGGCGGGTGTGGCGACGCTCGTATATCCAGCCCACGAGGATGAACAGCGCTCCGGTGGAGACGCCGTGGTTCACCATCTGGAGGATGCCGCCCTCGATGCCCTGGGTGTTGAGGGCGAAGATGCCGAGGATGATGAACCCGAGGTGGGCGATCGACGAGTAGGCCACGAGCCGCTTGAGGTCGCGCTGCACCGTGGCGACGATGGCGCCGTAGATGATGCCGACCACGCCGAGGGTGAGGAACAGTGGGGCGAAGTAGACGGCGGCCTCGGGGAACAGGAACAGCCCGAAGCGGATGAACCCGTATGTTCCCAGCTTCAACATGACGGCGGCGAGGATGACCGAGCCGGCGGTGGGGGCCTCGGTGTGGGCGTCGGGCAGCCACGTGTGCACCGGGAACATCGGCACCTTCACCGCGAAGGCGATGGCGAACGAGAGGAACAGCCAGCGGGCCGTCTCGGTGGCGATCGCCTGGTTCTGCGCCAGCTCGACGAGGTCGAAGGTGATGGCGCCACCGGTGCCCTTGGCGTTGAGGAGCACGGTGGCGAGGATGCCGACGAGCATGAACGCCGAGCCGAACATCGTGTAGAGGAAGAACTTCATCGCCGCGTGGATGCGGTCGCCGTGGCCCCACTTGCCGATGAGGAAGTACATGGGCACGAGCACCAACTCGAAGAACACGAAGAACACGAACAGGTCGAGGGCGAGGAACACGCCCATACACCCCGACTGAAGGATCAGGATCCACGCGTAGTACGCCTTGTCGTCGTGGCCCGGCTTGGCGGCGAGGAGCGAGATCGGGAAGATGATGGCGGTCATCACCACGAGGAAGAGGGAGATGCCGTCGACGCCGAGCGCCCAGGAGATCCCGAGGTCGTCGATCCAGGTCTGACGGGTGACGAACTGGAAGCCTGTGTCGTCGCCGTGGAAGGCCACCAGGACGAAGGCCGCGAACGCGGCCGTGGCCACCGTGGTGAGGATGGCGATCTGACGGGCCGTCTCGGTGCGGCGGTTCGCCACGAGGGCGACGACGAGCGCCCCGAGCGCCGGCAACACCACGATGATGGTGAGCATCGGGAACGGTTGGTTGGCCGCGAAGGTGGCGGTGGAGACGGACATCTAGAAGCTCGCCCTCGTGAGGAACCAGGCACCGACGACGACGGCCCCCAGGCCGACGGCGAGCGCGTAGGTGCGGACGTAGCCGGTCTGCAGCGTGCGCAGCGCCGTGCCGCCCACCCGCACACCGGAGGCGACGCCGTTGACGGCGCCATCGATGATGGTGCGATCGAACCAGGCGGCCAGATCGAACAGCTGACGGCCCGGGCCGGCGACGACGCGGGCGAAGGTGCTGTCGATCCACCAGCCCTCGGCGAAGGCGCGCTGCTCGATGACCGCCGAGTCGAACCGGCGCTGGAGGTAGACGAGGGCGGCGAGCGCCACGCCGGCCAGGGCGAGAACGACCGAGAAGCCCGCCACGAACACCTTGGTGCCGGTGGTGGCGTCGACGTGCGCCTCGTTGCCGAACAGCGACGGCTCGAGCCAGTGCCCGAGGAAGTGCAGGTCGGGGGTGAACGGCAGGTTGAGCCCTCCGGCCACGATGGCGGCTCCGGCCAGCACCACGAGCGGGAGGGTCATGGTCCATGGCGACTCGTGCGGGTCCTCGACGTGGTGCTCGGGGTGCTCGTCGACCTCGGCGGGGGCGACATCCTCGGACTCGGGCTCGACCTCGGCGTCCGGGTTCCCCCCAGGGGCGGCGGCGGCGACAGGAAGGGCCTCGTTCCAGCGCGGCTCGCCGAAGAACACCATGAAGACCTGGCGGCTCATGTAGAAGGCGGTGAGCAGCGCGGCGATCGAGCCGAGGGCCCAGATGGCCTTGGAGTCGGCCCAGGCGTAGAGCAGGATCTCGTCCTTCGACCAGAAGCCGGAGAAGGGCGGCACGCCGGCGATGGCGAGCCAACCGACGATGAAGGTGGCGCCGGTGATGGGCATGAACCGACGTAGCCCGCCCATGCGGCGCATGTCCTGCTCGTCGTGCATCCCGTGGATGACCGAACCCGAACCGAGGAACAGCAGCGCCTTGAAGAAGGCGTGGGTGATGACGTGGAAGATGGCCGCCACGTAGGCCCCCGACCCGATGGCGAAGAACATGAAGCCGAGCTGGCTGATCGTGGAGTAGGCCAGCACCTTCTTGATGTCGTTCTGGGCGACGGCGATGGTGGCGGCCACGAGGGCGGTGAGCACGCCGACCCAGGCGATGACGTCGGGCACCCAGTCGTAGGCGGCGGCCACGACGGGGTTGACCCGCACGAACAGGTAGACGCCGGCGGTGACCATCGTGGCGGCGTGGATGAGCGCGGACACCGGCGTGGGGCCGGCCATGGCGTCGGGCAGCCAGACGAACAGCGGTAGCTGGGCCGATTTGCCGGCGGCGCCCACCAACAGCAGCAGGGCGATGCCGGTGGCGGTGACCGCCGCGATCTCGCCGCTCATCGACGACGAGATGAGGTCGGCATAGGACAGCGAGCCGATCGTGGCGAAGGTGAGGAACATCGCCACCATGAAGCCCCAGTCACCGATGCGGTTGGTGACGAACGCCTTCTTGCCCGCCGAGGCGTTGGCCTCGCTGGTGAACCAGAACGAGACGAGCAGGTACGAACAGGTGCCAACGCCCTCCCAACCGAGGAAGGTCATGAGCATGTTGTCGCCGAGCACGAGCACGAGCATCGACGCCGCGAACAGGTTGAGGTAGAGGAAGAACTTCGAGAAGTTCGGGTCGCCGTGCATGTAGCCCACCGAGTAGAGGTGGATGAGCGTGGCGACGCCGGTGATGAACAACGCCATGGTGATCGACAGCGGGTCGACCAGGAACCCGGCATCGACCGAGAGGTTGCCGGCCGGCACCCACTCGAAGAGCACCTGGTTGAAGAAGCGGTCGTCGCCCGGGCGGTCGAGCAGCCCGAGGAACACGGCGACGGTGGCCAGGAACGAACCGCCCATGGCGGCGGTGGCGAGCCACCCGGCCATCGGCTCGCCGAGGCGACGACCGAGGACGAGGAGGGTCAGGAAACCGGCGAGCGGCAGGGCAGGGATGAGCCAGACGAGATCGAGCATGGTCAGAGGTCAGCCTTTGAGGAGCGCGATGTCGTCGGCGGTGGCGCCGGGCCGGCGGCGCATGATGGCCACGATGATGGCGAGCCCCACCACGACCTCGACGGCCGCGATCACGAGGACGAAGAACACGACCGACTGTCCGCCGACGTCGTCGAGCATCCGGGCAAAGGTGACGAACGTGAGGTTGACCGCGTTGAGCATGAGCTCGACGCACATGAACATCACGAGCGGGTTGCGACGGATGAGCAGGCCCACCGCGCCGATGGTGAACAACATCGCGGCGAGGACCAGGTACCAGGTGCCGGTGACCTCCATCAGTTCGACACCTCCTCGTCGTCGCTGGGGGCATCGAGGCGCCGCACCAGCACCACGGCGCCGACGACGGCGATGGTGAGGAGCACGGCAGTGGCCTCGAAGGCGAACACGTACTCGGTGAAGAGGTTGCGGCCGAGCAGCGCGATGTTCGAGCTGAGGACCGAGTCGGCCGACAGGGTGCCCGACAGCCCGGTGAGCGCGGTGCCGCCGGCGAGGAGGGCGGTGAGCACGATGGCCAGGAAGGCCAGGCCACCGAGGATCGCCGCCGGCCGTTGACCCGGCAGCGGTTCGGAGCGGACGTCGTCGTCGCTGTCGACGCCGAGCAGCATCATCACGAACAGGAACAGCACCACGATGGCGCCGGCGTAGACGATGACCTGCACGGCGGCGAGGAAGTGGGCCTCTTGGGCCACGAACAGCACGGCGACGCCGAACAGGGTGGCGATGAGCGACAGCGCGGCCCGTGTGGTGTTGGGGGTGAGGACGACGCCGAGGGCGCCGGCCAGGATGACGGCGGCGCCGATGACGAACACGATGAGCTCGACCATCAGTGGTGGCCGTCATTCTCGTCGTGACCGTGATCGGCGTGAGCCGCGGCCAGCGCCGCCTGCTCGGCGGCGAAGGCAGCGTCGTCGGCCTCGCCGCGCTGGCCACGCTCGGCCGTGCGCACGCCGTAGCCGAGCTCGGCCGACCACTCGACGCGTCCGGTGTGCTGCACGTCGCCACTGGGCGAGGTGGCGCGCATCCACGCCGAGGTGTTCTCGTCCTCTCCGGGGCGCCAGTCCTCCCATGGGAGGTGGCGGGGGCGTCCGTCGTCGTCGACGAGCAGCTCGTCCTTCGTGTAGATCGCGTCGGCCCGGTTGGTGAACGAGAACTCGAACAGCTTCGACTCGGTGATGGCCTCGGTGGGGCAGGCCTCGACGCAGAGGTCGCAGTGGATGCACCGCAGGTAGTTGATCTCGTAGACGTAGCCGTAGCGCTCGCCGGGCGAGACGGACTCGTCGACGGGGTTGTCGGCACCGCGCACGTAGATGCAGCGGGCCGGGCACACACCGGCGCACAGCTCGCACCCGATGCACTTCTCCATGCCGTCCTCGTACTTGTTGAGCACGTGGCGGCCGTGGAGGCGCAGGGCCTTGGGGCGCTTCTCGTCGGGGTAGTTGGTGGTGACCGTGGTGCCCGAGGCGCTGCGCTTGAACAGCTTCCCGAACGTGACGGCGAACCCATCGAGGACTCCCATCAGCTCACCTCCTCGCTGAGACGAAGCCGCCGGGCCGAACCGATGGCGGTGGTGAGCAGAGCTGCACCGATGGCCATGACCGCCAGCGAGCCGATGATGACGAGAGCCATGTTCCAGTCCTGGTCGCGCCCGATCTGGATGGCGGCGAGCAACAGGAGCCAACCGAGGGCAATGGGGATGAGCACCTTCCACCCGAGGTCCATCAGCTGGTCGTAGCGGAACCGGGGCAACGTGGCCCGAGCCCACACGGCGGTGAACAGGAAGATCATGAGCTTGGCCACGAAGTACAGCACCGGCAGCACCGGGTGCAGGAACGACGGGCCGAAGATCGGACCGGACGGACCGCCCAGGAAGAGCGTGACCATGATCGACGACATGGTGATGAGGTTCATGTACTCGGCCAGGTAGAAGTGGCCGAACCGGATCGAGCTGTACTCGGTGTTGTAGCCACCGGTGAGCTCCTGTTCGGCCTCGACGAGGTCGAACGGGGTGCGGCTCAGCTCGGCGGCGGCGGCGATGAGGAAGATCACGAACGGCACGATGCCGGTGACGATGACGTTCCAGTTGGGGATGATGCCGCCGAAGCCTCCGCCCGCCTGGGACAGCACGATGTCGTGGGTGGAGAGGCTGCCCGACACGAGCAGGACCGACACGAGCGAGAGGCCGAGGGCGGCTTCGTAGGAGATGGCCTGCGCCGTTGCCCGCACCGCCGAGATGAGCGGGTACTTCGAGCCCGACGACCAGCCGGCGAGCATCATGCCGTAGACGCCGATGGACGACATGGCGAGCAGCACGAGGAACCCGATGGGCGGGTCGGCCAGCTGGAAGTAGGTGTCGCGACCGAACCAGCTGACCACGCCGCCGTTGTCCTGGAAGTTCCCGCCGAGCGGCACGATGGCGAAGCTGATGAACGCCGGCACCATGGCGAGGAACGGCGCCAGGGCGAAGATGACGCGGTCGGCCTTCGAGGGGATGAGGTCCTGTTTGAAGATGAGCTTGATGCCGTCGGCCAAGGTCTGGAACAGCCCCCACGGACCGGCCAGGTTGGGGCCCACCCGGTTCTGGAGGTCGGCGATGACCTTGCGCTCGAACCAGATCATCAAGATGACGGCCACGAGCATGATGACGAACGCCAGGGCGCCCTTGAACGCGACGATGAGGACCTCTTCGAGGCCGATGTCGCCGATGAGGAGCGGGTCGCCGAACACCTAGAGCACCTCGACCCGTACGTCGACGGCAACCGCTGCCACATCGAGCAGCGCCCCGACGCGGGCCCCGCCCTGGTTGGCGTTGACCACTGCCCGCCCACGGGGGACCGACCGGTCGACGTGGACGGGGAGCACGATGGAGCCCGACGGCGACGTGACCCGCACCTCGACGCCGTCGGCGACGCCGACCTTGTCGAAGTCGGCGGGGTTCAGCCGGAGCGCCGGACCCGCGGCGAGCGGCGCCAGCGACGGCGAGTGGGCGAGCATCGTGCCCTGGTCGTACATCTTGGCCGAGGTCACGAGGCGGAGTGAGTAGGCGTCGACCGGGCCCGGTGCCGACACCGCGGCCGGGGCCACGAACCGCAGGACGCCAGGGCGTTCGGGCGTGGTGGGGCTCGCCGGCACGGTCGCGTCGGCCTCGCCCTCCGCCTCGACGACGTCGTCG
>JAENWR010000047.1 GCA_016649895.1 Acidimicrobiia bacterium
CGGGCGCTGGCTGTTGCGTGCCGCCGATCACGCCACGCTCTGCGATGCGCTGGCGGCGGTGCCGCGCCCGCCGGGCCGGCTGCGGCTGGCCGTCGACCCGCCGCGCGTCTAGACGCCCTGTCTCGCCGTCGCTGATGGTTCGCACATCGATCATCGACCCATTGGATCAGCTCCGTGCGTTCCACCACGCGCCATTCGGGGCCCGGGTCACGCGGGAGGATCGATGACCGGCGGTATCCTGTGCGCCATGTCCGCCCCGTACGAGATCCGGCAGTTCGGCGATCCGGTCCTGCGCCGTCGTGCCGACGAGATCACCGATGTCGACGACAAGCTCGTCCGATTGGCCGACGACATGGTGCACACGATGTACGAGGCGCCCGGTGTCGGTCTGGCGGCCCCCCAGGTGGGGGTCGAGAAGCGCCTGTTCGTCTACGACATCGGCGACGGACCCGAGATCATCATCAACCCGGTCATCGACGAGTTCGACGGCGAGTGGACCTTCGAGGAGGGGTGCCTGTCGGTCCCCAACCTCTCGTGGGAGATCGTTCGGCCCAAGGAGGTGCACCTCACCGGCTTCGACCTCGACGGCAACGAGGTGTCGTTGGAGGCCGACGAGTACCTCGCCCGGGTGTTCCAGCACGAGCTCGACCACCTCGACGGCATCCTGCTCATCGAGCGGCTCGACGAGGACGATCGCAAGGTCGCCCTTCGTACTCTGCGCGAGCGCACCATGGCGGCCGACGCCGCGGCGCAAGCCAGCGCCTCCCGCTTCGGCGGACTGCGGCTGCGCTGACCCCAGTGGTCCACCCCGCACCCGAGCATCCCCGCCGCATCGTCTATCTCGGCACGCCCGATGTGGCCGCACCGCCCCTGCGGGCCCTCCACGCGGCCGGCTTCGACATCCCGCTGGTCGTCACCCGCGCCGACAAGCGTCGTGGCCGTGGCAGCACGCTGATGCCGAGCCCGGTGAAGGAGCTCGCCACCGAGCTCGGCATCCCCGTGACGTCCAACCTCGACGACGTGCTCGACGTGCGCGCCGAGCTGGGCGTGGTCGTGGCGTTCGGCCGCATCATCAAGCCCCATGTGCTCGACCGGCTCCCCATGGTCAACCTCCACTTCTCGCTGCTGCCCGAGTGGCGCGGCGCGGCGCCGGTCGAGCGCGCGATCCTCGCCGGCGACCGCCAGACCGGGGTATGCCTCATGGCGGTGGAGGAGGGTCTCGACACCGGCGACGTCTACCGGCGCGAGCTCGTCGACATCGAGCCCGACGACACCCTCGACGAGCTGCGCGGGCGGCTCGTCGACGTCGGGTCCGAGATGCTCGTGGCCGCGCTCGGCGACGGGCTCGGCGCGCCGCATCCGCAGGTCGGCGAACCCAGCTACGCCGAGAAGATCCGGCCGGACGAGCTGCACCTCGACTGGACACGCCCCGCTCTCGGCGTGCATGCGGTGGTGCGCCTCGGCGGCGCGTGGACCACCTTCCGCGCCAAGCGCCTGAAGGTGCATCGCACCGAGCGGGTCGATGACGGCGAGGGTCGTGAGCTGGTGCCTGGTCAGCTCGACGGCACCCTCGTCGGCACTGGCAAGGGCGCACTTCGGCTGGTCGAGGTGCAGCCGGAGGGCAAAGGACGACAGGCCGCCGCCGCGTGGCTCAACGGGGCGCGTCCGGGTCCTGACGATCGACTCGGGCAGTGAGCGAGCCGTCGGGCGGGGTCGACGCCTCCACCACACCGGCCGCCTCCACACCGGCCTCCTCGACACCGGCTGCAGGTGCGCCGGGCGAGGCGGTACGACGCACCGCCATCGAGGCGCTCGTGCGCATCGGCGTCGATGGTGCCTACGCCAACCTGGCGCTCCCGGCGGTGCTGCGGGGGAGCCAGCTCGACCAGCGCGACCGGGCCTTCGTCACCGAACTGGTGTACGGCACCGTCCGTCGGCAGCGGTCGTGCGACTGGATCATCGACCGGTTCATCCAGCGCGAGCTCGATCCGCTGGTGCGGGCGGCCCTGCGGGTCGGCACCTACCAACTGCACTTCACCGACGTGAAGCGTCACGCCGCGGTCTCCACCACCGTCGGTGCCGTCGACGGTCCGGCGCGTGGCTTCGTCAACGCCGTCCTCCGCAAGGTCGCCGACGCCGACGCCGATTGGCCCGACGACGCCACCCGCCTCAGCTACCCCGACTGGATCGTCGAGCGCCTCACCGCCGACCTCGGCACCGATGCTGCCGTGGGCGCGCTCCAAGCGATGAACGCCGCCGCCACCACCCACGTGCGGCCCGACGGCTACACCCAGGACCTCGCCTCGCAGTGGCTCACCGACCTGGTGGGCGCCCAAGCGGGGGAGCGGGTGGCCGACCTGTGCGCCGCACCCGGCGGCAAGGCGACCGGCATGGCGCACAGCGGGGCTGTCGTGGTGGCCGCCGACCTGCGAGCGACCCGGGTCGGCCTCATCGCGGAGAACATCGCTCGCACGGGTGCCGGCACCGCCCACCCCCTGGTCGCCGACGCGCTGCACCCGCCGTTCGCCGATGCCACCTTCGATCGGGTTCTCCTCGATGCGCCCTGCACCGGCCTCGGCGTGCTGCGGCGGCGCGTCGATGCCCGCTGGCGGGTGCAGCCCGACGAGATCGACCGCCTCGCCGCGCTCCAGCGACGGCTCGTCGACGTCGGTGCTGCGCTCGTGCGACCCGGCGGCACGCTCGTCTACAGCGTCTGCACGCTCACCGCCGCCGAGACCCTCGGCGTCGACGAGCACCTGGCTGCGACCCATCCCGAGCTCGAACCGATCGAACCGCCAGTCGGCCCGTGGATCCCGTGGGGGAGGGGCGCCATGCTGCTGCCGCAGGCCGCGGACACCGACGGCATGATGGTGCTCCGCCTGCGCCGCGCCGGCTGATCCCGCCCCAACTGGAGCCCCACGTGTCCGACATCGACCTCCACGAGGCGCCACGCCAGCAGGCCAAGGTCCTCACCGTCTCCGATGGCGTCATCGCGGGAACCCGTGACGACCGCAGCGGGCAGGCGCTCGCCGATCGCCTCACCGCCGCGGGCTGGCAGGTGGTCGAACGGCGGGTGGTGGCCGACGGGGTCGAGTCGGTCAGCATCGCCCTCATCGACATGGCCGCCGGCTTCAACGGCGTCATCGCCACCACGGGGGGCACCGGCTTCGGGCCGCGCGACCTCACACCTGAGGGAACACGGGCGGCGATCGATCGTGAGGCCCCCGGACTGGCTGAGGCGATGCGGCTCGTGAGCCCGCTCGGCAGGTTGTCGAGGGGCGTCGCCGGCACCATCGGTACCGCCCTCGTGGTCAACGGACCCGGTTCCACCGCCGGAGCGGTCGAGACCATCGACGCGATCCTCGACGTGATGCCCCATGCCGTCCGCCTGCTGGCCGGCGAGCGCGAGCACTGACCGGGATCGGCGACGAGCGTCTCGGTCAGCGGGACAGCGGCCAGCCCGCTTGTGCCCTCCTCGTCGGGTCCAGGTAGCGTTCACGCTGGCTCGCGCGCAGCCGTCGCAGCTCCTGACGCGGGATCGGAGGAGACGACGAACGTGGATGACAGCACCTTCATGGAACAGGCCCTCCGCGGTGCCGCGTCCGTCCAGGGGCTCACCGCGCCCAACCCGTGGGTCGGGTGCGTGCTGGTGCTCGCCGACGGCACCGTCGTCGACGGCGTCACCCACCCTGCCGGCGGCCCCCACGCCGAGGCCCACGCGCTGGCCCAGGTGGGCGGTTCGGCGCCGGGCGCAACCATGTACGTGACCCTCGAACCGTGCTCCCACCGCGGTCGCACCGCTCCCTGCGCCGATGCCATCGTCGCCGCCGGGGTGGCGCGGGTGGTCGTCGCCATCGTCGATCCCGATCCGCTCGTCGCCGGTCGGGGCATCGAGCGCCTTCGCGAGGCTGACGTCGACGTCGAGGTCGGTCTCGGAGCCGCTGGGGCCACCGCGCTGCTGGCGCCCTACCTCCACCACCGCAGCACCGGTCGGCCCTACGTCGTGCTGAAGATGGCGGCCACCCTCGACGGGCGCACGGCAGCGCCCGATGCGACCAGCAGGTGGATCACCGGACCGGCGGCGCGAGCCGACGTGCAGGTGCTTCGGGCGCGCTCCGATGCGGTGATGGTGGGCGCAGGCACCGTTCGGGCCGACGATCCCGAGCTCACGGTGCGGGCATTGGCCGCACCACTGCCGGGCACGACGTTCGAGCCGCTCAGGGTGGTGCTCGGCTCGGCGCCGCCGACCGCACGTGTGCAGCCCGCGCTCGAGATGGGTGGGCCGCTGCCCGACGTCCTCGACGAGCTCGGGCGCCGGGGCGTGCTCCAGCTCCTCGTCGAGGGTGGCGCCACCGTGGCCGGTGCCTTCCACCGCGCCGGCCTCGTCGACCGTTACGTCGTCTACCTCGCTCCTGCGCTCTTCGGTGGCGACGACGCCCGCCCGCTCATGTCCGGTGCCGGTGCGCCCACCATCGACGACGTCTGGCGGGGCCGCATCGACGCGGTCACCCACCTCGACGGCGACCTGCGCATCGACCTCGTTCCCATCACCGCCGAAGTGCTCTGTTCCACACCATCGTCTCGAACCGAGGAGGCCCTCACGTGAACGGCCCGTCCGAACCCGCCGATCCAACCAACTCTGGCACGTCGCCGTTCGCATCGATCTCCGATGCCATCGCGGCCATCCGGCGAGGCGAGATGGTCGTGGTCGTCGACGACGAGGATCGCGAGAACGAAGGTGACCTCATCATGGCGGCCGAGGCCGCCACCCCCGAGAAGATCGCCTTCTTCGTCCGGCACACCTCCGGCGTCATCTGTGTGGCTCTCACCGGCGAGCGGTGCGACGCGCTGGGCCTGCCGCTGATGGTGGCCGACAACACCGAGTCTCAGCGCACGGCGTTCACCCACACGGTCGACTACCGCCACGGCACGACCACGGGCATCTCCGCGGCCGACCGCACCGCCACCGTGCTGGCGCTGGCCGATCCCGAGGTGGCCTGGAGCGACTTCAATCGACCGGGTCACATCTTCCCGCTGCGGGCACGCGACGGCGGGGTCCTCAAGCGGGCGGGGCACACCGAGGCGGCGGTCGACCTGGCCCGCCTCGCCGGCATGCATCCCACCGGCGCGCTCTGCGAGATCGTGAACGACGACGGCACGATGTCGCGGGTCCCGGAGCTCATCGAGTTCGCATCTACCCACGGGCTGCTGCTGATCTCGATCGCCGACCTCATCCGCTACCGGCGGGCCCACGAGAAGCTCGTAGAGCGCACGGGTGAGGGCAGGGTGCCCACCCGCTTCGGTGCGTTCACGGCCTACGCGTTCCGGTCGGTCATCGACGGCACCGAGCACGTGGCGTTCGTCAAGGGTGAGGTGGCCGGTTCCGAACCGGTGCTCGTGCGGGTGCACAGCGAGTGCCTCACCGGCGACATCTTCGGGTCGCTGCGGTGCGACTGCGGCCCCCAGCTGAACTCAGCAATGGAGCTGATCGCCGACGAGGGCCGCGGCGTGGTGGTCTACCTGCGTGGCCACGAGGGTCGCGGCATCGGCCTCGGCCACAAGCTGCGGGCCTACGGGTTGCAGGACGCCGGCCATGACACCATCGACGCCAACCTGGCCCTCGGCCTGCCGGTCGACAGCCGCGAGTACGGCATCGGCGCCCAGATCCTCGTCGACCTCGGCGTCGAGAAGCTGCGGGTGCTCACCAACAACCCGGCGAAGTACGGCGGGCTCCACGGCTTCGGCCTCGAGATCACCGAGCGGGTGCCGTTGCAGTCGGTCCCCAACCCAGAGAACATCGACTACCTGCGGACCAAGCAGATCCGCCTCGGACACCTCCTGGAGGGCCTCGATGACATCGAGCCGCACGACACCGACGACCGACCGCTGGAGGCCAGGGGTGACTGAGGGATCGCTCGACGCCAGCGGACTTCGGGTCGCCATCGTGTGCGGTCGGTTCAACGACCTCATCACCGACCGGCTCTTGACCGGCGCCGAGGGTGCCCTGCGGCGACTCGGCGCATCCACCGACGACGTGTCGGTCGTGTGGGTGCCAGGGGCATTCGAGATCCCGCTGGTGGCGCAGCAGCGTGCGGCCTCGGGTGAGGTCGACGCGGTCATCGCCCTCGGCGCGGTCATCCGTGGCGCCACCGGGCACTACGACCAGGTGGCCAACCAGGTGGCCGCTGGTCTCCAACGGGCGTCGCTCGACACCGGGGTGCCGGTCGTCTTCGGCGTGCTCACCGTCGACACCATCGAGCAGGCGATCGAGCGCGCCGGCACCAAGGCGGGCAACAAGGGTGAGGAGGCGGCAGCCACCGCCATCGAGATGGCCAACCTGCTGCGGGCGCTGTCGAAGGAAGGATGACGATGGAGCACGTCGCCGGCAGCGTGGCGGAGTACGACGAGGCGTCCGGTGTCGGTGAGGTGGCCGACGAATCGGGACGGCGGTGGTTCTTCCACTGCACGGCCATCGCCGATGGTTCGCGCCGCATCGACGCCGGCACCGCAGTGAGCTTCGACGTGGTGCCTGGGCTGCTCGGGCGGTGGGAGGCCGACCAGCTACGTCCGGCTCCCCGCTCCACCTGACCGACCCGGGCCGCCGCTCGACCGCCCCGCCCGGTCCGGGCCAGAGGGTGAGAACCAGGCGATCAGGACGGGGGCGAGTCGCCCTCGAGGCCGGCGCGGATCTGCACGAACGCCAGTTGGATCTGGGCGAGCGCGTCACGAAGGGTGGATCCGTCGTCGCCGAGATCGGCCTCGACGGCATCGAGCAGCGCGGCGAGCGCGTCGATGGCGAGCTTGGCCTCGGTGAGGTTGGGCGTCTCGGCACCGAGGTGGATCGCCGCCAGTTCGTAGAGGCCCATGGCGTGGTTGGCGATGACCGTGGCCGCGGGCGTGGACAGCACCTGCCGGCGGGTGTCGCTCATCTGGGCGATGAGGTGGCGGGCCTGCTCCTGGTCCTCGGGCGAGAGCTGGTCGAACTCGGAGCGCTGCTCCTCGGAGAGGCCGGCGAGGATGTTGGGACCGCTCGTGGGGGCACCGCCGGTTGGCTCGTCGCCGGGGGCCGCAGTGCGTCGGTCTCGGTCGACGGGGTGCTCGCCGTCCGGTGTCCAGAGGCTCATGGTGAGGGTCCTTCGGGTTGGGGAGGGCAATCGTGGTCGTCGGTCGCCGCTCCTGGTACTCTATGCAGACAACTGAACCCGGAAAGCGGGGCTCTGCCCCCACCCGGCCACCGGGTCGCTCCTTCGGGAGTGGCCAGCGAGGTGCGTCGGGTCGATTGAACCGGACACCGACGCTTTGGCATCGGCGTGCGCGGACGTCGGCATTCCGACGTCCGTCGCTTGTTTTTCGATGTGGTCACGTTTTTTGGCCTGGTCGAGTCTCGACGGACGGTCACACCCACGCGCCGAACATAGAGAGGATCTGCGCATCGATGAGGAGTGAGTGGCAATAGCTGCCCCGGCCAACAACGAGCCCCGGATCAACGACCGCATCCGCGCACGCGAGGTACGCCTCGTCGCCGCGGACGGTGAACAGATCGGGATCAAGCCCCTTCCCGAGGCACTGGCCATGGCCCGTGAGCTCGACCTCGACCTCGTCGAGGTCGCCGACAAGGCGAACCCGCCGGTCTGTCGGATCATGGACTACGGCAAGTACAAGTACGAAGCGGCCCAGCGAGTCAAGGACTCACGACGCAAGAGCACCAACGTCGTGGTCAAGGAGATGAAGTACCGACCGAAGATCGGAACCGGCGACTTCGACACCAAGACCCGCAAGGTCGAGCACTTCCTCGCCGAAGGGCACAAGGTCAAGGTCACCATCATGTTCCGGGGCCGCGAGATGCAGCACCCCGATCTCGGCAAGAAGATCCTCGACCACGTGGCCGAGGTCGTCACCGATCTCGGACGCGTCGAAGTGGTCCCCAAGCTCGACGGGCGCAACATGGTCATGGTGCTCGCACCCGACAAGAAGGCTCAGGCGGCCGCCGCCAAACGCATCGCCGAAGAAGAAGCAGAGGCCGCCGGTGCCGCCCCCAGCGACACCGACACCCCTGCCATCGAAGCGCCGGTCTCCACCGACACCCCCGCCGTCGAAGCGCCGGTCTCCACCGATGCCGACACGCCGACTGCCTCCGAGGCCGTCGACACCGACACGAACGACTGACACAGGTCCCGTCGCCCCGGCCCCCGCCGGGTGCCCGGGCCACGAGACCCCCCGAGGTACCAATGCCGAAGATGAAGACCCACCGCGGCGCGGCCAAGCGCTTCAAGGTCACCGGCACCGGCAAGATCATGCGGCGCAAGGCGTTCCGCTCCCACATCCTGGAGAAGAAGTCGTCGAAGCGCACCCGGCGCCTGGCCAGCGAGGCCGAGCTCACCGGGGGCGACAAGGCCAACGTCAAGCGCCAGCTCGGCCTGCGCTGAGCCACCGCTCCCGCACCGTCCTCTTCCCCCATTCCTGAAAGGAGCGTCGTATGGCCAGGGTCAAGCGCGCCGTCCACAGCAAGAAGCACCGCAGGTCAACACTCGAGCGAGCCAAGGGCTACTACGGCAACAAGAGCCGCTCGTACCGCGCCGCCAACGAGCAGGTCATGCACTCGCTGCAGTACTCGTTCCGCGATCGGCGGGCGCGCAAGGGCGAGTTCCGCAGGCTGTGGATCCAGCGCATCAACGCCGCATGTCGCCAGAACGACATCAGTTACAGCCGCTTCATCGCCGGGCTCCGTGAGGCCGGCGTCGAGGTCGATCGCAAGGTCCTCGCCGACCTCGCCGTCACCGACGCCGCCGCCTTCACCGCTCTGGTCACCGCCGCCCGCGCCGGTCTCGACCAGGCCGCTCCGGCCGCCTCCTGACCGCATCCGGTCGGGCGGTGTCGGCACTCGCCGCGTCCAACTCACGAATTCGTCGCCTGCGGCGCCTTTCGGGGCGCCGCGGTGCGCGTCGCGACGACGCTGCGTTCGTGCTGGAAGGTCCGGTGCTCATCGCCGAGGCCATCGCGGCTGGCGTGGCCATCGACGGCGTCTACGTCGAGTCGACTGCCCTCGCCCATCCGGTGGTCGTTGCCGCCGAAGCCGCTGGCATCGCGGTGCACGAGGTCGTCGATGGCGCCCTCACGGGCATCACCGACGCGGTCACCCCCCGACCCGTGATGGCGGTTGCTCCCATCGTCGAGTCGGCACTCGAGCTGCTCATCGAGGGGGCGCTCGCCACGGCGCGGCCACTACTGCTCCTCGTCGAGGTCGGCGATCCGGGCAACCTCGGCACCATCCTGCGTGCCGCCGACGCTGCAGGCGCGGCTGGCGTGCTGTGCACCAAGGGAACCGTCGACCCGTGGTCGCCCAAGGCGGTGCGTTCATCGGCCGGTGCGGTGCTGCACGTGCCCATCGCCACCGGCCTCGACCCCGTCGCCGCCCTCGCGCTGGCCGGCCGGCGGGGCGTGCCCCGCATCGCCACCGTCGTCGACACTGGCGATCCCCACGACGAGTGCCCGCTCGATGGGGCGACGCTCATCGTGCTCGGCAGCGAAGCCCACGGCCTGGCGCCCGAGCACCTCACGTCGGTCGATCGGCGGGTCACCATCGCCATGGAGGGACGGGCCGAGTCGCTCAACGTGGCGATGGCGGCGTCGATCCTCTGCTTCGAGGCTCTCCGCCAGCGTCGCGCCGCGGGGCGCGAGACTGGCGCCCCACCCCGAACCGATTGGACGGCCGGATCGGCCGGCGACAAGGTGATCCGACCATGATCGACGACCTCGAACGCCTGCACGATGCCGGTCGCCAACGGGTGGCGGCCGCGACCGACCTCGATGCGCTCCACGAGGTCGATGTCGAGGTCCTCGGCAAGCGTTCCGAGCTGAGCGCGCTCAAGCAGAAGCTGGGCGCGATGGACGCCGACGAGCGCCGCAGTGCGGGCAGGCGTCTCAACGAGGTGCGCTCGGCTCTCGAGGTCCACATCGCGGAGCGTCGCCGACAGCTCGAGTCCGACGCCCGGCGGGCCCGCCTGGCAGCCGAGCGCCTCGACCTCACCGAGGTCATCGACACCACCGAGCTCGGTCACCTGCACCTCGTCACCCAGGCGCACGACCAGCTCGAAGACGTGTTCGTCGGGATGGGCTTCACGGTGGCCGAAGGCCCCGAGATCGAGACCGAGTGGTACAACTTCGGCGCCTTGAACTTCCCGCCGGACCATCCCGCCCGCGCGATGTACGACACGCTCTACGTCGAGTTCGGCGAACCCGAGTCGACCCTGCTGCGCACCCACACCTCGCCGGTGCAGATGCGGGTGCTCGAGGCGAACGATCCGCCGATCTACGTCGTGTGCCCCGGCCGGGTGTTCCGCTCGGATACCCCGGATGCCAGCCACATGCCGGTGTTCCACCAGATCGAGGGCCTGGTGGTCGATCGCGGCATCACCATGGGCGATCTGGCCGGCACCCTCGAGGCCTTCACCTCGGCGTACTTCGGCGGCGCCATCCACTCCCGCCTCCGCCCGTCGTACTTCCCGTTCACCGAGCCCTCGGCCGAGTTCGACATCACCTGCGTCATCTGCGAAGGATCCGGGTGCCAGACGTGCAAGCGCACGGGCTGGATCGAGCTCGGCGGGTGCGGCATGGTCCACCCCAACGTGCTCCGCAACGGCGGGGTCGATCCCGAGGAGTACACCGGCTTCGCCTTCGGGTTCGGCACCGATCGCCTCTCGCTCATGCGCTACGGCATCAGCGACCTGCGCGAGATGTTCACCAACGACATCCGGTTCCTCCGGCAGTTCTGATGGATCATGCAAAAGGCGAGTGTGCATGATCCGTCCTCTTCCGCTCTTGCCGCCTGCGGTGGCGGGCCGCTCGGGCCCTTGACCATTCAACGGAGCTGCTCGTGAAGGTCCTCCTGTCCTGGCTGCGCGACTTCGCCCCGTTCGAGGGCGACCCCGTCGCGCTCGGCGACACGATGAGCGACCTCGGCATGGCCGTCGAGTCGCTCGACCGGCTCGGTGAGGGGCTCGACGGCATCGTCGTGGCCAAGGTGCTCGACCTTCGTCCCCACCCCGATGCCGACCGCATCCAACTCGTCGACGTCGACGCCGGCGACGGCGAGGCGCGGCAGATCGCGTGCGGGGCCTTCAACATGGCGGTGGGCGACCACGTGCCGCTCGCCACCATCGGCACCACGATGCCCGACGGCATGGAGATCGCTCGCCGCAAGATGCGCGGCCAGTGGTCCAACGGCATGCTCTGCTCCGGTCGTGAGCTGGCTCTCGGCGACGACCACTCGGGCATCTTCGTGCTTCCCTCCGACACCACGCCGGGCCACGACGTCAGCGACGCCCTCGGCATCGAGTCCGACGTCCTCTACGACCTCGAGATCAACCCGAACCGGCCCGATGCCATGTCGGTGGCCGGCGTGGCCCGCGACCTCGCGGCGCGCCTCGGTCTGCCGTTCCAGCTCCCGGCGCCGTCCCCGGCTACGTCGGCGGTGCTGGCCACCGAGCGGGCGCGGGTCGAGATCGTCGACACCGACCTGTGCGGGCGCTTCGTCGGCTACGTCCTACACGACGTGACCGTGGGCGAGTCGCCCCGTTGGCTCGCCAACCGCCTCACCGCCCTCGGCATGCGGCCCATCAACAGCCTGGTCGACGTGTCGAACTACGTCATGCTCGAGCTGGGCCAGCCCAACCACGCCTACGACCTCGCTCGCCTCGGTGGTGGCGGGCTGCGGGTTCGCCGGGCCCGCGACGGCGAGACCCTCGTCACGCTCGACGACGTCGAGCGGCGCCTCACCACCGACGACCTCCTCATCTGCGACCTCGACGACGTCCCCAACGGCATCGCCGGGGTGATGGGCGGCGAGGCGGCCGAGATCTCGGCCACCACCACCGACGTGCTCCTCGAGCTCGCCTGGTTCCAGCCGATGGCCGTCGCCCGCACGGCGCGTCGACTCGGCCTGCGCACCGAGGCCTCGGCACGCTTCGAGAAGGGCACCGACCCCGAGGTGCTCGAGCTGGCCGGTCGACGCTTCGCCGAGCTGCTCGGCGCCGAGGCCCAGCTCGCCGGCGGTCTCATCGACGAGCGCGGTGACCTGCCCGCCCGGGAACCGGTACGGGTGCGCACGGCTCGGGTCAACCAGGTCATCGGCACCGACCTCGACACCGGTGCGGTGGCGGCGCTGCTCGAACCCATCGGCTTCGACATCAGCGGTGCCGACGATGGCCTCGATGTGGCGGTGCCGTCGTGGCGCCCCGACACCGAGACCGAGATCGATGTCGTCGAGGAGGTCGCCCGCCACCACGGCTACAGCAGGATCCCGCGCCGGGTGCCACGTTCGAGCATCAGCGGTGGGCTCACACCACGCCAGCGCGACCGCCGGCGGGTGCGCAACGCCCTGGTGGGGTTGGGCTTCACCGAGGTCATGCCCATGCCGTTCCTGGCTCCGGGCGACCTCGCCCGGGCCGGGCTCGACGACGACGGCATCGACGTCGCCAACCCGCTCGTCGCCGAGGAATCGGTGATGCGCACGTCGCTGTTGCCGGGCATCTGCAAGGTGCTCGCCTACAACGCGTCGCACCGCCACGCCGACGTCTCGATCTTCGAGGTCGGTCACGTCTACAACCGCCCGAGCGAGCCTGATGCTGTGCTGCCCGACGAGCGCGAGCGCGTCGCGGTCGCCATCGGTGCCGCCGAGGCGCCGGCGGCCGTGCAGGCGTGGCGCTCGCTCGCCGCGCACCTCGGCATCGGCCACTCGCTCGAGGCGGCCGAGATCCCCGGCCTGCACCCGTCTCGGGCTGCCCGCATCCTGGTCGACGGACGAGATGTCGGCTCGGTGGGCGAGATCGATCCCGACGTGCTCGCTGCGTTCGACGTGCCGGGGCGGGTTGGGTGGTTCGACGTCGACCTCACCACGCTCCTGGCCCAACGCCATGGACCCGAGGCCTACGTGCCGGTGCGGCTCTACCCGTCGAGCGACCTCGACCTGGCCTTCGAGGTCGACGACACCGTTCCCGCCGCCACCGTCGAGGCCACTCTGCGCGATGCGGCGGGTGACCTGCTGGTCGAGCTCGATCTCTTCGACGTGTTCCGCGGCGGCGCGGTGCCCGACGGTCGGCGGTCGCTCGCCTTCCGTCTGCGCTTCCAGGCGCCCGACCGCACGCTCACCGATGCGGAGCTGGCCGACCTCCGCACCCGTTGCATCGACGCGGCCCAGTCGGCGTTGCCCGCAACCCTCCGCGGCTGATTCTTGACGAACCTTACGCATAGTCATGCACGAGCGTGTATGATTGTGGCGTGATCTCCACCGGCATCATCGGCGCCTCGGGCTACACCGGCGTCGAGCTCCTCCGCCTCATCTCTGCCCACCCCGAACTCGACGTGGTCTTCGCCACGGGCGACTCGCAGGCCGGCACCCGTGCCGCCGACCTGTACCCGAGCCTCGCGGCGGCGTACCCCGATCTGGTCTACGCCCCCTGGGACCAGGCTCTCCTCGCCGGCGTCGACCTCGTCTTCCTGGGGCTGCCGCACGGTGCGTCGCAGGCGATCGTGCCCAGCCTCGTCGAGGCCGGGGTCAAGATCGTCGACCTGGCCGCCGACTTCCGGCTTCTCGATGCCGCTGCCTACCCACAGTGGTACGGCGAGGAGCACACCGCCCCCCACCTGCTCGGTCAGTTCGCCTATGGGCTTCCCGAGCTGTTCCGTTCCGACATCGTCGGTGCGGACAAGGTGGCCGTGCCCGGCTGCTACCCAACGGCGGGCAACCTGGCCCTGGCCCCATTTGTGCGTGCCGGGCTCGTCGAGGTCGACGGCATCATCGTCGACGCTGCCAGCGGGGTGTCGGGTGCCGGCCGGCCGCCCAAACCGAACACCACCTTCTGCGCGGTCGACGAGGACTTCACCGCATACGGGCTGCTCGATCATCGCCACACCGCCGAGCTCGACCAGGTCCTCGGCACCACCGTGCTGTTCACCCCGCACCTCGCCCCGATGAACCGTGGCATCCTCGCCACCTGCTACGCCCGCCCGACAGGTCAGCTGACCACCGATGCCGCGCTCGAGGTGTTGCACGCGCACTACGACGACGAGCCGTTCGTCGTCGTCACAGCTGGCTCACCGTCAACCAAGGCCACCCTCGGCTCGAACACGGCCCACGTCACCGCCCGGGTCGATCCCCGCACCGGCTGGCTCGTGGTCATCGCCGCCATCGACAACCTCGTGAAGGGCGCCTCGGGGCAGGCCGTGCAGTGCGCCAACATCATCAGCGGGCTCGACGAGACCACCGGTCTCCCGATCGTCGCCCTCTACCCCTAGGTCCGGGAGATCCACATGAGCGTCACCGCAGCCAAGGGATTCGTCGCGTCGGGCATCGCATGCGGCATCAAGGGCGACGGTCGCACCGACCTGTCGCTCGTCGCCACCTCCGACGGCCGGCCCGTCCCGGCCGCCGCCGTCTTCACCCAGAACCAGATGACGGCCGCGCCCGTCATCACGACGCGCAACCACCTCATCCGGGCCGCAGGCCACGCCGCCGCGGTGGTGCTCAACAGCGGCAACGCCAACGCCGCCAACGGCAGGCCGGGCCTCGATCACGCCAAGCGCACGTGCGCGGGCGTCGCCGCCCAGCTCGGATGCGAGGGACACGAGGTGCTGGTGTGCTCCACCGGGCTCATCGGCATCCCGCTCCCCATCGACACCATCGAGGCGGGGATCCCGCAGCTGGTGGCCGAGAGAGCCGAGGGTGCCGATGCCGGCCGCGCCGCCGCCGACGCCATCCTCACCACCGACACCGTCCGGAAGGTGTCGGTGGCGCAGCGTGACACGTTCGTGGTGGGCGGCATGGCCAAGGGCGCGGCGATGCTCGCCCCCAACATGGCCACGATGCTCGCCGTCCTCACCACCGACGCCGAGGCCACGCCCGCACAGCTCAAGGCCGCGCTCACCAACGCCCTGCCCGTGTCGTTCAACGCCCTCAGCGTCGATGGCTGCACGTCCACCAACGACACGGTCATCCTCATGGCCAGCGGGGCCGCCGGCCCGGTCGACTCCTTCGAGCTGGCGGCCGCAGTGGCCGAGGTGTGCACCGATCTGGCCGCCCAGATGGCCGGCGACGCCGAGGGCGCCACCAAGGTCGTGAAGGTGCGGGTCACCGGAGCGGTCAGCGACTCGCAGGCCGAGATCGCCGCCCGGAAGGTGGCCGAGAGCCAGCTGGTGAAGTGCTCCTGGTACGGCAAGGACCCCTACTGGGGCCGCATCGCATCCGAGCTCGGCAGCGCCGGAGTGTCGTTCGACCCCGACAAGGTGAGCGTGCGCTACGGGCCGCACCTCGTCGCCGACGGCGGGGTCACAATCGACCACGATGTCGCCGCGGTCGCGGCCTACATGGAGAACCGCGACCTCGACGTCACCGCCGACCTGGGTCTCGGTAGGGGAGAGGCGCTCATCCTCACCAACGACCTCACCCACGCCTACATCGACGAGAACATGGGCACCTCGTGACCGTCCCCGAGCTGTCGCCCACCACCAAGGCCGAGATCCTCATCGAGGCCCTGCCCTGGATCCAGCGGTTCCGCGACAAGGTCGTCGTCGTGAAGTACGGCGGCAATGCCATGGTCGACCCTGCCCTGGCGCGGTCGTTTGCCGAGGACATCGTGCTCATGCACTCGGTCGGCATGAAGCCGGTGGTCGTGCACGGCGGCGGGCCCCAGATCGGCCAGCTCATGGACCGCCTCGGCAAGGTGACCGAGTTCCGCGACGGCCTGCGGGTCACCGACGCCGAGACGCTCGACATCGCCCGCATGGTGCTCGTCGGCAAGGTCGGGCGCGAGATCGTGTCGTCGCTCAACGTGCACGGGCCGCTCGCCGTCGGGCTCTCCGGCGAAGACGCCGGCCTCATCGTGGCCAGCGCCCGCAACCCCGAGCTGGGCTTCGTCGGCGACGTGCAGGCCGTGAACCCCGCCATCCTCCACCGGCTCCTCAGCGAGGGGCTCGTGCCGGTCATCTCCACCATCGGTGCCGACATGGCAGGGCAGGCCTACAACATCAACGCCGACACGGTCGCCGGTGCCATCGCCGTGGCCATCGGCGCCGAGAAGATCGTGTACCTCACCGACATCGAGGGGCTCCGGGCCGAGGTCGACGACCCCGAGTCGCTCATCCGTCGCACCACCACGGCCGACCTGCAACGCCTGCTCGACGACGGCACCCTCACCGGCGGGATGATCCCCAAGGTCGCCGCCTGCATCCATGCGGCCGACCACGGCGTCGACACCGCGCACATGATCGACGGCCGTGTAGCCCACGTGCTGCTCCTCGAGATCTTCACCGACCGGGGCATCGGCACCATGGTCACCAAGGAGGCCCGCCCATGACGGTTGCACCTACCCACACCGAGGCAGTCGGCTCGCCCGATCTCGAGCGCTGCCCACTCATGCCCACCTACGGCGCACCGCGCGTGCAGTTCGTGAGGGGCGAGGGCTCCTGGCTCTGGGACCGCGACGGCACCCGCTACCTCGACTTCCTGTCGGGACTCGCCGTCACGTCGCTCGGCCACGCCCACCCCGCAGTGGCCGACGCCATCGCCGAGCAGGCCCGCACCCTCCTGCACGTGTCGAACCTGTTCGCCACCGAGCCGGGCCCCGATGTGGCCCGCACCCTCGACCGCCTCCTCGGCGGCGGCGGGCAGGTGTTCTTCTGCAACTCGGGGGCCGAGGCCAACGAGGCCGCCATCAAGCTCGCCCGCAAGTGGGGCGGGCACAACCGCTACCAGATCGTCTCCACCTACGGTTCGTTCCACGGGCGCACCCTCGCCACCCTCCACGCCACGGGGCAGCCGAGCAAGTGGGAGGGCTTCCAACCGCTCCCCGAGGGCTTCCGCCACGTGGCATGGGACGACCTCGACGCCCTCGACGGCGCCATCGACGACACCGTCGCCGCCGTGCTCGTCGAGCCGGTGCAGGGCGAGGGTGGCGTCAACCCCGCCACCGCCGAGTACCTCCAGGGGATGCGGCAGCTCTGCACCGACCGCGGTGTGCTGCTCATGTTCGACGAGGTGCAGACGGGTCTCGGGCGCACCGGCCGGTGGTTCGGCCACCAGCACGCCGGCATCGTGCCCGACGTCGTCACCATGGCGAAGGCGCTCGGCAACGGCGTGCCCGTCGGAGCCTGTTGGGCCAGCACGGGTGTTGCCGCCGCCTTCGAACCCGGCGACCACGCCACCACGTTCGGCGGCCAGCCCCTCGCCATGGCCGCGGCGCGGGCCGTACTCGCCGTGATGGAGGCCGAGGACGTTCCGGCCAAAGCCACCCGAGCCGGTGAGCGCATCCGCTCGCTCGCCGCCGAGCTCCCTGCCGTGGCCGGCAGCAGGGGCGAGGGCCTCCTCATCGGCATCGCCCTCGTCGACGGCGTCGACGCCCGTGTCGTCGCAGCGGCCGCACTCGACGCCGGTCTCGTCATCAACGCCGTCACCCCCACCACCCTGCGGCTCGCACCGTCGCTGCTCGTCACCGACGACGAGATCGACGCCGCCCTCGACATCCTCCGGACGGTCCTCGCATGAGGCACCTGCTCGACATCGACGACCTCACGCCAGCCGAGCTCGGCAGCATCCTCGACCGCTCCGAGGTGCCCGATCCCGACGCAGTGCTCGCCGGAAAAGGCATGGCTCTCGTGTTCGAGAAGCCATCGGCCCGCACCCGCAACTCGATGGAGATGGCGGTCGTGCAGCTGGGTGGCCACCCGGTCACGATCCGCGGCGAAGAGGTCGGGCTCGACACCCGAGAGACGGTCGAAGACGTCACCCGCACCCTCGCCGGCTACCACGCGGCCATCGGGGCACGGGTGTTCGACCACCGCTACATCGAGCGGATGGCCGCGGTCGACCGGGTGCCGGTGGTCAACCTCCTCTCCGACGCCGCGCATCCCATGCAGGCCCTCGCCGACCTGCTCACCATCCGCCAGGAGCTCGGCCGGCTCGACGTCACGGTCGCCTACGTCGGCGACGCCAACAACGTTGCTCGGTCGCTCGCCCTCGCGGTGTGCATGGTGGGCGGGACCTTCCGCATCGCGGCCCCGCCCGCGCACCGGTTCGGCGAGGTCGACGCCGACCGCATCGCCGCCATCGGCGCGGTCGAGGTGTTCGATCGGCCCGAGGACGCCGTCGCCGGGGCGCAGGTGGTCTACACCGACGTCTGGACCTCGATGGGCCAGGAGCACGAGCTCGACGATCGGCTGCGCGCGTTCGAGGGCTTCACCATCGGCGAGCGGCTGATGTCCACCGCCGCTCCCGACCACATCTTCCTGCACTGCCTCCCCGCCCACCGCAGCGAGGAGGTTGCCGCCGAGGTCGTCGACGGCCCCCGCAGTCGCATCTGGCAGCAGGCCGAGAACCGCATGCACGCCGCCCGCGGCCTCATGTGGTGGCTGATGGAGCAGTCGGGCACATGAGCGGCGACGGCGTCCGACTGTCGAAGACCCTGCGCCTCTCGAAGACCCAGCGCCAGCACCGGATCGCCCGGCTGCTCGAGAACCACAACGTGTCGAACCAGGGTCAGCTCGTCGACCTGCTCGCCGCCGATGGCGTCACCGCCACCCAGGCCACCGTCTCTCGCGACCTCGAGGACCTCGGGGCCATCAAGGTGCGCGTCGCCGGCGGCGAACCGGCCTATGCCATCCCCGAGTTGCCCACCGAGCAGACCGCCCCCGAGAACCACCTCCGCCGAGTCCTCGGCGACTGGGTCGTCGAGGCCGAGCACTCACACAACCTGGTCATCCTGCGGACGCCACCCGGCTCGGCCCACGTCGTCGGCTCCGCCCTCGACCGCTCGAGCCTCGCCGGTCTCCTCGGTACCGTCGCCGGCGACGACACGGTCCTCTGCGTGGCCTCCGAGACGGTCGGCGGTGCCACGCTGTCGGCCACGCTGCGCGACCTCGCGGGCCTCTCCGCCCGCAAGGCCAGCTCTCCCAAGCCTCAGTCATCACAGCCTCACTCTCCCAAGCCTCACTCTCCAAAGGATGTGCCGTGACCGACCGGTCAGACGCCCGCGTTCTCACCTCCCTCCCCGTCGGCGAGCGCGTCGGCATCGCGTTCTCCGGCGGCCTCGACACCTCGGTGGCCGTGTCGTGGATGCGTGAGAAGGGCGCCGTGCCCTACGCCTACACCGCCGACCTCGGCCAGTACGACGAGCCCGACCTCTCGGGGGTGCCCGGTCGGGCCGAGGCGTACGGGGCCGAGGTGGCCCGCCTGGTCGACTGCCGCGACGAGCTCGTGCACGAGGGTCTGGTGGCCCTCCAGTGCGGTGCGTTCCACATCAACACGGCCGGACGCACCTACTTCAACACCACCCCCCTCGGCCGGGCCGTCACCGGCACCCTCCTCGTGCGGGCCATGCAGTCCGACGGTGTCGACATCTGGGGTGACGGCTCCACCTACAAGGGCAACGACATCGAGCGGTTCTACCGCTACGGGCTGCTCGTCAACGCCGACCTGCGCATCTACAAGCCGTGGCTCGACCAGGCGTTCGTCGACGAGCTGGGCGGACGCACCGAGCTCAGCGCGTGGCTCACCGAGCGCGGTTTCGAGTACCGGGACTCCGCCGAGAAGGCCTACTCCACCGACGCCAACATCTGGGGGGCCACCCACGAGGCGAAGGACCTCGAGGCCCTGTCCACCGGCATGGAGATCGTCGAGCCCATCATGGGGGTGGCGCACTGGGACCCCTCGGTCGAGGTCACCGCTGAAGACGTGACCATCCGGTTCGAGGCCGGCTGGCCCGCGGCCATCGGCGGCCGCACGTTCGACGACCGCGTCGCCCTCGTGCACGAAGCCAACGCCATCGGCGGACGCCACGGCCTCGGCATGAGCGACCAGATCGAGAACCGCATCATCGAAGCGAAGAGCCGCGGCATCTACGAGGCCCCCGGCATGGCCTTGCTCCACATCGCCTACGAGCGCCTGGTCAGCGCGATCCACAACGAGTCGACGATCGACAACTACCGCACCATGGGTCGCCGGCTCGGACGCCTCATGTACGAGGGCCGCTGGTTCGATCCCCAGGCGCTCATGCTGCGAGAGCCGCTCCAGCACTGGGTGGGCGCCGCCATCACCGGTGAGGTCACGCTTCGCCTCCGGCGCGGCGACGACTACACCATCGTCGACACCACCGGCCCCGAGCTCTCCTACGACGGCGACCGCCTCTCGATGGAGCGCAGCGACAGCGTCTTCAGCCCGCTCGACCGCATCGGTCAGCTCACCATGCGCAACCTCGACATCGAGGACTCGCGCCAGAAGCTGGGCGTCTACCGTCGGGCCGGCTCGCTCGCCGCGTCGGCCGCCGACGTCCGTGTTCTCGGTTCGCCGGAGACCGGCTCGGCTGTCCTCGGCCCGGAGGCGGGGGAGTGAGCACCCTGTGGCACGGCCGCTTCGAGCGGGGCCCGGCCGAGCAGCTCCTCGCCTACACGGTGAGCCTCCCCTACGACCAGCGGCTCTTCCCCGACGACATCGACGGCTCGCGCGCCCACGTACGGGGACTCGGCCGGTCGGGGCTCCTCGACGAGTCCGAGGTGCAGGAGATCCTTGCGGCACTCGACCGCGTCGACGCCGAGTTGTCCGACGGCACCTTCGAGTTCGTCCCCAGCGACGAAGACATCCACACTGCGGTCGAACGGCGGGTCACCGAGCTGGCCGGACCGGTGGGCGGCAAGCTCCACACCGGTCGGTCGCGCAACGACCAGGTGGCCACCGATCTGCGTCTCTTCACCAAGCGCAACATCGTGGCGATCGTCGAACGCATCCTCGAGCTGCAGGGGGTCCTCCTCGACCGGGCCGTCGAGGTGGGCGACGCCTACCTCCCCGGCTACACGCATCTCCAGCGCGCCCAGCCCGTCCTGCTGGCACACCACCTCCTGGCCCACGGCTGGGCGCTGGCCCGCGACCTCGATCGCCTCCTCGACGCACGTCGTCGCCTCGACGTCTCGCCCCTGGGTGCTGGCGCCCTGGCCGGTTCCTCGCTGCCGCTCGACCCCGAGGCGGTGGCCGCCGATCTCGGCTTCGCCGCCGTGTTCGACAACTCGCTCGACGCGGTGAGCGACCGCGACTTCGTCGCCGAGACCTTGTTCGACCTGACCCTCATCGGCGTGCACCTGTCGCGGATCGGTGAGGAGATCGTGCTGTGGTCGAGCGAGGAGTTCGGCTTCTGCCGGCTCGACGACGGCTACTCCACCGGCTCGTCGATGCTCCCGCAGAAGAAGAACCCCGACATCGCCGAGCTCACCCGCGGCAAGTCCGGGCGCCTCATCGGCAACCTCGCCGGGCTGCTCGCCACCCTCAAGGGCCTTCCACTGGCGTACAACCGCGACCTGCAGGAGGACAAGGAGCCCCTGTTCGACGCCGTCGACCAGATCGCCCTCGGCCTGGCGGCGGTCCAGGGCCTCATGGGCAGCACCACCTTCAACCTCGACCGCATGGCGGCCGCCGCCGATTCGCCGACATCCTCGGCCACCGACCTCGCCGAGCACCTCGTCGCTGGGGGCACGCCGTTCCGCGAGGCCCACGCCATCGTCGGTGCGCTCGTGCGCGATTCGCTCGACGGCGGCGCCGACCTCGCCGACCTCGTGGTCGCCCACCCTGCCCTTGGGGCCGACGCAGTGGCGCTGCTCGGACCTGGTGTGGCGGCGAGCCGACGCACCACGCGCGGTGGTGCCGGGCCGGGCCCGGTGGCCGACCAGGTGGTGCGGTTCCGTAACCGCCTCGCCACCGATCGCCAGCACCTGGACGACCTCGGCGCCTGATGCCGATGCCGCGCCTGGTGCAACGGTCGTGGCTGGCGCGCCCATCCACCGAGGTGGCACCCGAGCTGCTGGGCAAGGTGCTCCAGGTGGGGGAGCGGTCGGGGCGCATCGTCGAGGTCGAGGCTTACGCAGGAGAGGTCGACCCCGGGAGCCACGCCTACCGGGGGCGCACCCTTCGCACCGCCACGATGTTCGGCCCGGCCGGCCACCTCTACGTGTACTTCACCTACGGCATGCACTGGTGCGCCAACGTCGTCTGCGGTGACGATGGCACCGCGTCAGCCGTCCTCCTCCGAGCGCTGTCACCTCTGTCGGGTCTGGCTGAGATGCGCACAGCGCGGCCCGCGGCGCGGGCCGACCGCGACCTGTGCAGTGGCCCGGCCAAGCTCTGCCAGGCCCTTGGCATCGATGGCCCGTTCGATGGGACCGACGTGGTGGCGTCGGGCGGGGCCGTTCAGCTCATCGACGACGGGTGGACGCCCGATGGCGAGCCCGTGGTGACCACCCGCATCGGCCTCACCCATGGTGCGGACCTCCCGTGGCGCTGGTTCGTGGCCGACGACCGCAACGTCTCTCGATCGTCGGGACGGGGTGGCAAGGTGATCGGATGACCAGCTCCGCCGGCGTCCCCAGGTTCCTCGCCGAGGGCGACGCGGCCCTCGCCCGGAGCACCGAGCTTGTCCTCGCCCGAACGATCGTCGCCGGGTTCACCAGCGATGACCCCGCTGCGGTCGACCACCGCGATCGCACCCTGGCGTTCGTCGACGCCCACCCCGATGCGCTGCACCGCAGCTGCGTCGAGGGGCACCTCACCGGCTCGGCCTTGGTGGTCGATGCACGCACCGAACGCATCCTCCTGCTCTTCCACGCCAAGATCCGCCGGTGGCTGCAGCCCGGCGGGCATGCCGATGGCGACGCCAACCTGCCGGCCGTCGCCCTCAAGGAGGCCACCGAGGAGACCGGCATCTCGGGGCTGCGCGTCCACCCCACGCCGATCGACATCGACATCCACCGCGTCCGTGCCCGCGACGAGACCGACCACGATCACCACGACATCCGCTTCCTGGTGGTGGCGCCCGACGATGCCGAGGTCGTCACCAACCACGAGTCGGAAGGGGCGCGGTGGGTGACGCTCGCCGATCTGGCCGATCTGGCCGATCTCGAGCCCGACGCGGGCACCCTGCGCATGGCGCACTCCGGGCTCGCTCTCCTGCGGGCGCTCTGACGGCAGTGGCCCGCCACCCTGGCTCCTCGACGCCCGCAACGATGGCGCTCGACGCCGCTGGCGTGCACTACGTGGCGCACCCCTACGTCCATGACCCGTCGGTCACCGACTTCGGAGCCGAGGCATCGGCCGCGCTCGGGGTCGACGCCGATCGCATCTTCAAGACGCTCGTCGCCGAGGCGGCGAGTCGTCTCGTCGTTGGCGTGGTACCCGTGAGCGCGTCGCTCGACCTGAAGGCGTTGGCGGCGGCGGTGGGCGAGCGGTCGGCCACGATGGCCGACTCCAGGGTCGCCGAGCGTCGCACCGGCTACGTCGTCGGTGGTATCAGCCCGATCGGGCAGAAGGTCGCCCACCCCACCGTCGTCGATGAGACGGTCGAGCTGTGGGACACCGTCTACGTCTCGGGTGGCCGCCGTGGCGTCGACGTCGAGCTGGCCCCCGCCGACCTGGTGCAGATCACCGGCGCCACGATCGCCGCGATCGCCCGATCTCGATTCTGAGGACCTTCGGTCAGACGCCCCCCGGCGCCGTGCCGTCGGCCCCGGGTCCGCGGCTGGTCGTCCGATCCAAGTGACCGCCGGTTCTGCGGACGGCAGGCCCCACATCCGGGGCGTCGAATCCGGAGACGGCTCGGGTGGGCAGTTCGTCCGATCACACGTCGCCCGGCGACATGCACGCTTCCATCTCGTTCACCCGGGCGAAGCGGTCGATCGGCTTGGTGATGTGGCTGCCGTACTTCTCGGTGACCAGGAACCGCGCGCGCGGGTCGACGCGGAGGGCATCGGCGAACGTGCGACGATCCTGTAGGAACTGGTGGTAGTCGTCCAGCCAGGCGGCGGTGATGCGGGCATCATTTGTGTCGCCCACGGGGGTCAGCTCACGAAGGTCGGCGAGCATCCGCTCGACCTCGTCGGTGGCCACATCGATCACGTCCGCCCGCTCCGACGCGGTGGCCGACTCGAAGGCCGGGGGCAGCGCGGCGATGCGTTCGGTGTAGGCCCGGCAGGTGTCGTCGGCTTCGGCTGTCCAGCTGAGGTCGTCGAGACGGTCGAGCATGTCCTCCTCGCCCTTGTTCTGCAGCTGGTAGACGAAGATCCACACCCAGAACGCAGCCAGTGCGGCGAACAAGACGATCGCCGCGATGGTAGATGGACGCCGCCACGACCGGGTCGGCGGCACGTCGGGTCCGACGATCGTCGAGTCGGTGCTGCTGTCAGGCATCGGGAGCTCCCTGTCCGACGGGCCCGCTGGCCTCGCCGCCCTCGATGTCCTCGCCGGAGGGAGGTGGCGGGGTTGTCGGCGTCGAACCCGTACTACGTGGTCGCGCCCTCGGCTCTTCCGGCGGTTCGGGGAACTCCAACACGGGGAGGCCGGCGTGGGCAGGTTCCATGAAGGCCCTCCAGATCTGAGCCGGGTACGACCCGCCGAAGACCTCCCTCGGCGTGTTCGGCGGCTCCATCGAGATCTGGGCATCGGGGAACCCGACCCACACGGCGGTGGAGAGCTGCGGCGTGTAGCCCACGAACCAGGCGTCGCGGAACTGGTGGCCCGTGCCGGTCTTGCCGGCTGCGGGGCGGTCGGGAAGCTGGGCCCGGTAGCCGGTGCCGCTGTCGACGGCCTGCACGAGGATGTCGGTGATGGTGTCGGCGATGCCGGCCGAGATCACCCGCTCCTGCTGGTGGGCGTGCTGCCACAGGATGGTGCCGTCGGATCGCTCGATGCGATCGACCATCACCGGGGGCACGTGCAGGCCGGAGTTGGCGAAGGTGGCGTAGGCGTTGGCCATGTCGATGACCCGCACGTTCTCCGAGCCCAGCACCGCCGCGGGCACCGCGTTGATGGGGGTGGTTATCCCGAGCTGGTGTGCCATGTTCACGGCGTTGCTGGGTGCGACGTCGATGATGAGCGCGGCGTATGCGGTGTTGTAGGACGACACGGTCATGCGGCGCAGGTCGGCGCTCGACGCGCCGCCGCCGGTGACCTCCCAGTCGGACGACCCCGGGATCTCGAACGTGCGACTCCGCGGCGCGGGGTAGCGCGTGTCGAGCGGCATCCCCTGGGTGAGGGCGGTGGCGAGGACGAACGGCTTGAACGACGAGCCACCGGGACGGCCGGTCTCGGCGGCCAGGTTGAACTTCGCCGACTGGGTCTCGCCGTAGTAGTCGCGCCCGCCCACCATCGCCCGCACCCTTCCGGTGCCGGGTTCGAGCGACACGATGCCCACCTCGGGATCGGTTGCGGCGTTGGGGAGCACCTGGTCACGAGCGGCCTCGGCCTTGGCCTGCAGGTCGAGGTCGATCGTGGTGTGGATGCGCAGGCCTCCGCCGAAGAGGAGATCGATGCGGTCGGTACGGGTCTCGCCGAACTTCGGGTTGCCCAGGAACCACTGCTTCACCTCGTCGATGAAGTGTGGCGCGGGGTAGCGAGCCTCGATGACCTGGCGGGGTAGTTCGCTGCGCAGCGGCTCGGCGAGCGTGGCCGTGTACTGCTCCTCGGTGATGAGGTCCTGGCGGAGCATGGCGTCGAGCACGATGTCGCGACGATCGAGGGCCCGGTCCTCGTAGTCGATGGGGTTCGCCGCGTTCGGGAACTTGATGAGCCCGGCGATGACCGCCGCTTCTGACAGGGTGATGTCGCTGACGCTCTTGCCGAAGTAGGTCTGCGACGCGGCCTCGACCCCGTATGCCCCCTTCCCGAAGTAGATCGAGTTGAGGTACAGCTCGATGATCCGCTCCTTGGTGAGAGTGCGCTCGAGCTGCAGCGCCAGCGATGCCTCCTCGATCTTGCCGTCGAGGCTCCGCTGCTGGTCGATGACGAGCACACCGATGGCCTGCTGGGTGAGCGTGGATCCACCCTGGGCGATCCCGCCGGCCCCGACGTTGCTGCGGGCGGCGCGGATGAGGCCGATGATGTCGATGCCGTCGTGGAGCCAGAACCTCGAGTCCTCGATGGCCACCACTGCGTCGATGAGGTGGCGCGGCATCTGGTCGTAGGTGACGTTGATGCGGTTCTCCTCTCCGTGCAGCACGGTGAGGAGGGTGCCATCGGACGCGTAGATCGACGATGACTGCGCGTTCTCCGGGAGCTCGGGGACGATGGTGACGGGGGTGTAGGTGCAGCCGGTCGCCACGATGGCGAGGGTGACGGCCGCTATGACGAGTCGCCTCATCTACCCATTCTCCCCCATCGGGGGTCGCGAGTTCGACCGGGCGGCCGTGCGTACGACCGATCTGGCTGGACGGCCGGAGGTGACACGGACACCATGACCGGGTGACCCACACAGGTGCAGCCATCCTCGACGACCTCTCCGCCCGCGGGCTCATCCACGACTCCACTCAGCTGGGAGCGTTGCGCTCGCGGCTCGCCGAGGGGCCGATCACCCTCTACTACGGCTGCGACCCCTCGGCCGACAGCCTCCACGTCGGCAACCTCATCGGGCTGCTCGTCATGCGCCGATTCCAGCTCGCAGGTCACCGACCCATCGTGTTGGCCGGCGGTGCCACGGGGATGATCGGCGACCCCGGCGGCCGCTCGACCGAGCGCAACCTCCTCGACGACGCCACCCTTGCCAAGAACCTCGAGGGCATCGTCCCGCAGCTGCGCCAGTTCCTCGACTTCGACGACAGCCCCAACGGAGCGCGGCTGGTCGACAACCGATCCTGGACCGTCGCCATGTCGGTGATCGACTTCCTCCGAGATGTCGGCAAGCACGTCACCGTCAACCAGATGTTGGGCAAGGAGTCGGTGCGCACCCGGATCGCCAGCGAGCACGGCATCTCCTACACCGAGTTCAGCTACATGCTCCTGCAGGCGAACGACTTCGTGAACCTCTCCGAGCTCGAGGGCTGCGAGATGCAGATCGGTGGCTCCGATCAGTGGGGGAACATCTCGCTCGGCGTGGAGCTCGTCCGCAAGCGCCTCGGCGGCCATGCCCACGCGCTGACGTGGCCGCTGCTCACCCGGCCTGATGGCTCGAAGTACGGCAAGTCGGCGGCCGGCGAGCAGATGTGGCTCGGCGCGGGGCGCATGAGCCCCTACCGCTTCTACCAGGCGTGGCTGCAGTCCGAGGACAGCGAGATGCGCAAGCTTCTGCTCCAGCTCACGCTCCTCCCGGTACCCGACGTCGATGAAATCATCGCCGAGCACGCCGAGGCCCCACAGAAGCGCCTCGCCCAGCGATGCCTCGCCGACGAGCTCGTGCGGCTCGTCCACGGCGACGAGCAGGCCAGAACGGCGGCCGAGGCGTCCGAGCTCTTGTTCGGTGGCGCCTCGGTGTTCGACGCCGGGATCGACACGTTCACCACGTTGCGCGCCGAGATCCCCACCGCCGAGCTCGGGCGCGACGTCGTCATCGGGATGTCGGTGGTCGATCTGGCGGCAGAGGCCGGACTCACGAGGTCGAAGACCGAGGCTCGCCAGGTCGCCGAGCAGGGCGGTCTGCGGGTGAACGACGAGCCGGCAGCGGTCGACCGTCACATCACCGACGCCGATCTGTTGCACGGGAAGTTCCTGATGCTGCGGCGAGGGAAGCGCAGCCACCATCTGGTGGAGGTCGTCTGAGGCCCGACAACCCCGCCGTTCCGGGCCTCTCGGGCTGTGGCGCTCGGCGGAGCGAAGTTGCCTGGGTGCCGAGTTGGTGCCGGCGACGAAGCCTGCTACATTGCTCCTTCCGCCCTACGGGGCGGGCAGTACTCGCAAGTCCGCCCTACCGGGCGGGGAAGTAGCTCGCAGACGATCTCACCAGATCAGCCCGCAGGTGTTTGACACCAGCGGGAAGTGCGAGTAGGTTGACAACTCGCCCCAACCGGCCGCAACGGCCCACCGGTGGCGAAGAGTCGGACCAACGGTTGTGACCGCGTCCGACACGAGCATCTGGCCCACGGGCCCGAGGCGCTCCTTGAAAACGGAATAGAGGACGAAAAAGTCAGTGCGGGCGATCGCCCCCGACCTTGGTCGATGGTGATCGCTGAAGTACATGCACTAAAACGGACAACATTGTCTGTTCTGGTGCCAGTCGGTCGACGAGGCAGCCCCTCCGAAACCGGCTCTCCATGATCAAACGCAACGCGCTTCGGTGCGTTGTGGAGAGATCTCGACGGAGAGTTTGATCCTGGCTCAGGACGAACGCTGGCGGCGTGCCTAATACATGCAAGTCGAGCGGGGTCCAACCAGTGGCAACACTGGGGACGACCTAGCGGCGAACGGGTGAGTAACACGTAAGGAACCTGCCCCGAAGTCTGGGATAACTCGAGGAAACTCGTGCTAATACCGGATGTCCCCACTGCAACCGCATGGTTGTGTGGGGAAAGTTTTTTCGCTTCGGGAGGGCCTTGCGGCCTATCAGCTAGTTGGTGGGGTAACGGCCCACCAAGGCGTCGACGGGTAGCTGGTCTGAGAGGACGATCAGCCACACTGGGACTGAGACACGGCCCAGACTCCTACGGGAGGCAGCAGTAGGGAATCTTGCGCAATGGGCGAAAGCCTGACGCAGCAACGCCGCGTGGGGGATGAAGGCTCTCGGGTTGTAAACCCCTTTCAGCAGGGACGAAATTGACGGTACCTGCAGAAGAAGCCCCGGCCAACTACGTGCCAGCAGCCGCGGTGATACGTAGGGGTCTAGCGTTGTCCGGAATTATTGGGCGTAAAGAGCTCGTAGGCGGTTCGGCAAGTCGGATGTGAAATCTCCACGCTTAACGTGGAGGGGCCATTCGAAACTGCC
>JAENWR010000092.1 GCA_016649895.1 Acidimicrobiia bacterium
GACTTCTCGGCGACGACGAGGCGTTCGCCGATCGCTGCGTTGTTCATCCCTTCGGCGATCAGGGCGAGCACCTCGCGCTCGCGCCCGGTGAGGTCGTCGATGGGGCTCGAGCTCTTCCGTGCCACCATGGCGTCCAGCACGATGACCGCGACCGTCGGGTGATCGGCGCGGATGGCCCTCGCGGCTGCGACGCCCTCGTCGGTGTGGGTCGGCGGCAAGCGACGATCCCCTGTCGCATCAGCAGTCACAGTCGAAGGCTGCGCTCCTGGTCAGAGCCCGAAAGACCTGATCAAGGGCCTGCTTTCGTGTCGGCTGATACCACCCCGTACCCGCCTGTAGCCGTGCTCTCGCGGAGTTTTCGCGGGAGTGCCAACGGGATCGATCACGCCAGCTCGTCCTCTGCGAGCCTGTGTAGTTCGTCGAGGGCAGCTCGGTCCTTGGGGCGGTTCGCCCATTCCTTCGAGGCGATAATGTCAGCGAGCGCGGCAACCTGAACGGGGACACCACCGAAGTCCAGAGAGCTGGCACGCAGGACCAGTTCCTCGTAACGGGACCTGCCCCCATCGCGAGTCGGGAGTGCGGTGAGGACGTCGAGATCGCCGGCGTCGGTCGTCCACGTCGAGATGTCCATGCAAGCGAGCGTGTCGCCATCGAGTTGCACTGGCAACGCCCGGGCCTCCTCCTCGCTCAGGCCGTCAACCCTGAGGAAGGCACCGAGCTCGCGCAGGGCTGTGGCCAGCCGGCCGAGGTTCTCGTCGGAAGTCTTGGGAAGCGAATCGAAGTCACTCGTCGGACGGGTTGCACCGTGCAGTTGGGCGCCGACGCCCCCGACGATTAGGTACTCAACACCGTGCCGGTCGAAGCACTCGGTGATCCTGAGCCAGTCGATCTGAGGATCGGAAGTCAACGGACCGGCGAGGAACCGACCTGGCGCTCGCGTGCGAGCTGCGCGAAGAACTCGATCACCTTCTCCTTGGTGTCGAGCCGGACGCCGTCGGACGTAACTGGCACGTCATCGGCACTCGCTGGCAGCAGGTCACGGCTCATCTCCAGGATTTCCTCACGGCTGAGACGAGTCGGAACGGCCACAACCAGGAGTGTAGGCCGCTTCTCGGAAAGCATCTCTGGCCTCGATGTCGGTCTGACCTTTCGGAGCTGGTAGTTCAGCGACTCGATCGCGTTGGTGGTGTAGACGATCTTGCGGATGGCTGGGTGCACGACACAGGTCTGCATCCCGTCGCGACCGAGGATGGCGACGACGAGGGTCACGAGCCCGCGGTGAGCCACATCCTGACGGCACGGACCCGCCGATGGGTGTCGACCTCCTCGGTCAGGTGGAGCTTCGAGAAGATCGTGTTGATGTGCTTCTGCACCGACTTCTCGGCGATGACGAGGCGTTCGCCGATCGCTGCGTTGTTCATCCCTTCGGCGATCAGGGCGAGCACCTCGCGCTCGCGCCCGGTGAGGTCGTCGATGGGGCTCGAGCTCTTCCGGGCCACCATGGCGTCCACCACTTCGGGATCGATCGACGAACCGCCGGCACACACCGTCGAGATCGCCCGGCCGAGTTGGTCGAGGTCGCCCACGTTCTCCTTGAGCAGGTATCCCAGGCGATCCGAACCGGCGTCGAACAGCGCTGCGACGTAGTCGGGATCGACGTGGTGGCTGAGCACGATGACCGCGACCGTCGGATGATCGGCGCGGATGGCCCTTGCCGCTGCGACGCCCTCGTCGGTGTGCGTCGGTGGCATCCGGATGTCGGTGATCACCACGTCGGGCGAGAGCTCGGCGACGGCGTCGAGGAGCTCGTCCTTCGACGAACACTGCGCCACGACCTCAGCGTCGCCGAGCGCAGCGATCGCGGCCACGATCCCTTGCCGCATCAGCAGGTGGTCGTCGGCCACGATGATCCGGATGGTCATGCGTCCACCTCGGCTGCCGTCCAGTCGGGCAACTCCATGCAGACGCGTGTCCCGCCGCCGGGCGAGGACTCCACCGTCAGCTCTTCTCCGAGCGCACTGGCGCGGTCGGCCATGTTGAGCATCCCCCTCGATCGCCCGATGGTCGTGCGGTCGAAACCCGGGCTGTCGTCGACCACCGACACGACCAGCTTGCCCTCGCACACGCCAACCGAGACGTTCGCGGTCGTGTCCGGACCCGCATGCTTGGCGATGTTCTGCAGCGCTTCGAGACAGATGAAGTAGACGGCTGCCGCATCGTCGGGGGCGAGGTCGACGGCCGAGTCGTAGGTGACCTCGACCCGGTTGGGCGATCGGCGGGCGACGCTGCGCAGTGCGTCGTTGAGCCCGCGTTCGGTGAGCATCGCGTCGAGCTGCTCCGGGTCGATGGGCGTGCCGCTGCGCCCGAGTTGGGCGGCCAGTTGAAGCTGCACGGCCAGAGCGACGAGGCGCTGCTGGGCGCCGTCGTGGATGTCGCGTTCGATGCGGACGCGAGCGTCGTCGCCAGCCGCGATCACCCGGCGCCGCGATGCTCGGAGCTCGGAGCCGGTCTCGACGAGTGCTCGGTTCGACTCGGCGACCGCGGCGAGGGTGTCGAGGCGCACGCGGTTCGCCGTGCCAACCGACACGATCATCATGACGACGTGCATCACGAGGTACACGACCATGATCACCTGGAACAGCCATTCGGGAACGCCGTCTTCGATGCCGGTGCCCTCCGAACGGAACCCGAGCGCTCCGAGCACGATCGCGATGACCACGCCAGCAAGCGTCAGCCGGCGCAGCTGTCCCGTGTCGAGGTAGAGGGCGCCGGTGACCAACGGTCCGAACAGGTTGAGCACCATGATGGGGAGCGCATCGGGCATCACGGCGACGACCCCGATCGCCACGCCCCACGTTCCGGCAGCCTTCCACGTCATGGCCCGAGCGACGTCGTGGCGGTCGAGCGGGGCGAAGGCACGGGACCGCACGATCGACATCGCGACGATCAACGCGACAGGTGCGAGCCCCCATGGCTGGCCGAACACGAGTGCGAGGGCGCGGGCGCGGCAGTTGAGCTCGGCCACGTCGCTACGGCGCAGCGCCACCATCGCCGCCGACGCCCCCTCGGCGTGTGCAGCGAACCAGTCGTGCACCATGGCCGATCGAACGTCGTCGGGGGTGTCACCGATGTGGACACGACCATTGCGGTCGTAGGTCTCCACGAGGGAGGTCAGCTCCGCTGCGCCACCGTCGCCGACCCGAAGGCGGGCAAGGGTGTCGCGTTCCCACAGCTCGCGTTGGCGGCGGTTCTCGGTCAGCTCGGTGCCGCCCACGCGCAGCAGGAGCCCAGCGAATGCACCGCCTGCCTCTACCGCAGGGAGCTTGGTGGTGGTCACCGATGAGGACGACCTTCGCCCCAACACGCTGAGCGTGATCCACCACGCGGGCAAGGCGTCGAGTGTCGACCATCGCGGCTTCATCGACCACCACCACGCTGCGATCAGTCAGGCCTCCCCCGTGGGCGGTATCGGCATCGATCAAGAAGCGCGCGATCGTCGACGACGCCAGCCCGGCACCCGACTCCAGCTCGGCCGCAGCTCGAGCGGCCAACGCGACGCCGACCGGCCGGTAGCCGGCGGAGCGCCACACCTCAGCTGCGGCTGCCATCGCGTAGGTCTTTCCGGTCCCGGCGCGCCCGATGACCAGCTCGACCCCGTCCCCGGAGGTGGCCAGGCTGCGAACCATCGCGACCTGGTCGTCGCTGAGGTCATCACGACTCAACAGGTAGGCCTCGACCATGTCGCCGGGGACCTGTCCCGCGCCAGTTCCTCGCACCTCGACCGCGTGATCCAGCAAGCGCCGTTCGGTGGCCAACATCTCCTCTGTCGTCCAGTTCTCTCGCGGCCCGAGCGGCACCACCGGGCCCGTTTCGCCCGCGGCACTCGGATGAGGCCCACCATCGTGATGGAGTGTCCCGCTCAGCCCGATGGCCCGGTGGTCACCGAGCGCGTGATCGACCAGCTGGTCGAGCGCGTCGAGATCGAACGGCGCGCCCGCCGGGACCGCCTCGCACCACCAGCGCACCACGTCACGTCGGTCATAGGTGGCATTCGCCGCGGTCAGCCCCCTCGAACTCATCATCTCGTCGACCACTGCGCCACGATCACCGATGTCCCGGACTCCTACACGACCGAGCGCATCGAGCACCGACTCACGCTCGACTCCAGCCGCCAACGCCTCGGCCTCCCACCGGTCGTACAACGACTCGGCATCAACGCCGTGTTCCTTGGCGGAACGAGTCCGATGCGCGGCGACCTGCGCGGCACGCGCCGAGTCCTCCCCCACTGCCGCGAGCGCCTCGTCGATCTCGGCTCGGCGCTTCGCGAAGACCGATCATGCCGACAGCCGAGACCTCATTCACATCGGCTGGACTAGACGCGGCTGGCAATGAGGTTGCGTCTGGAATCTCCACCGATGACCCCTATGTGCGCATCGAACGCTGACGCTGCTGTAGCTGCGGTCAGCCAACTTCCAGGGTGCGAGGCGGCGAGACGCTGTAGACCTGTCAATCGTCCGTCCAGTTCGTTGGCCAACACTTGGGGTTCGACGTCGCGTCGCAGATCGTCCTGCACCGCTCCCTGCCAGCGGACGAAGTCGCGTGCCGCTTCGGTGCCGTGAAGAGAGAGCACGAGGACGGGCCACACGAGATCGGGGAGGTCGTCACGAACCCAGTCGGCGATGTGTAGGACTCCGGTCGCCACGAGCCGCGGCAGGTACCGCCGGCCGAGCTGCACGTGGTCGACCATGGGATTGCTTCTCATCGACTGCGGATCGCTCACGATCTCACGGTACGGGCAAGCGTTGCTGTGGTCACTGACTTCCTTCCCCGCCCGTCCGTTGTGCCAGGCGCCTGCCGAGCGTCGATCAGGCCATCGGCCCCACCGCGCGGATCAGCGAGCCTGTGTTCTGGCTGCTCCCCGAGCAACGAGGACAGCGTGTTCCTGCTGGAGCAGTCGCCGCCGTCCTCCTCGGGCTACTCACCAGATGTGACAGTGGGTCCGAGACGTCGGACCGATCGACGCCAGCTGGTGTCCCAGACCGCCGGGTCAGCGATCGGGATGAGGTACGTCGACCACGTCAAGGCCGTCGATCCCCGCGAAGTCATCCGGGTTGCAGGTGTGGATCGGCAGCTCACTCGCCACACAGACCGCAGCAATCATCGCGTCGTAGGCGCGGGCCGATGACTTCCGGCCTGCCCGTCTGAGCGACGCCGCAACTCGACCGAAGCTCCGCGCGGCGGCTGCGTCGAAGGGCAACGGATCGAAGTCAGCCTCTGCTTGCTGGACGTGTGCCTGACGAGCAGCGCGCTCCTCGTCGGTCGTGGCGACGAGCGGGCCCACCGAGAGCTCGGCGAGCGTGATGGTTGTGATCAACGGCTCGGTCGGCAACGACTCGACGGCGTCGATGCGACCCAGCAGGATCAGTGTGCTCGTGTCGAGAACACCTCGAGCCATCGAAGCTCAGAGCGCCGGGTCGAGGACGTCGTCGACGTCGCGGCGAAGGGCTGCGGGGTCGACGCGCGGGAGCTTGGCCCAACGCTGGCGGAGCTCCTCGAGGGGAGCGGCCGACCGTGGGAGGGCAACGAGCTGGGCGACCGGCTTGCCGGCGCGAGTGATCGTCAGCCGCTCGCCGCGCTGAGCGCGCTCGACGACCTCGCCCCCGTGGTTCCTCAGATCTCGGATTGAGACGTTTGACATGTTCTGAATGTATCACGCGTGATACATCCTGCCTCAGCGATGCCCGATGGCGTCGGCCAGGCCGGCGGCCGCGATGAGGAGGGCGTCGATGATCGCGTGCTCGCGATCGCCGTCGAGCCGCTTGGCGGGCGCCGACACGGTGAGTCCGGCGGCGGCACGCCCACCCGGCCCCGGGATCGCCGCGGCGATGCCGACGATGCCGCGCTCGGTTCGCCCGGTACCCACGAGGTAGCCGTCGTCGCGGCTGCGCCGCACGTCGTCGAGTGCCTTGTCGACGTCGATGACCTTGGGGCCGAGCCGCTCGGCCACCCGGGTGATGACGGCCTTGGGATCGTCCTCGTAGGCGAGCATGGCGCGCCCGCCCACGGTGAGCGGGGCGGGCAGGCGGCTGCCGACCCGAGTGGTGAAGCCCATGGGGCGAGGCGAGATGATCTTGTCGAGGTAGAGCACGTCGTCGCCGTCGAGGATCGACAGCGAGACGGTCTCGCCGGTGCGGCGATGCAGCTCTTGGAGCACGGTGGTGGCCGCCTGTTTGATGGGGAGCGTGCCGACCACCGCTTGGCCGAGCTCCCAGACCTTGAGGGTGGCGACGTACAGGTCGGTGGCCGGGTCCTTTGCCACGTAGCCGCGGTCGACGAACGAGCGCAGCACCCGGTGCACCAGGCTCTTCTGCAGGTCGAGCTCGGCGGCGAGGTGCGACAGGCGCACCGGGCCATCGGCTCTCACCAGCGCCTCGAGCACGCGCATGCCCTTCTCGAGCGCCGACTCGGTCACCTCGGGGGGCCGATCATCGACTCCCACAGGGCACGCTCCTCCTCGAACGGCGCGCGTTGCACCCCGGTGGTGGGGCCGAACACCATGGTGCAGCGGTCGTCGGTGTCGTACGCAGGCCACGGACCGATGCCGGGGTGGCTCGGGTCGCCGCTGCGGATGAAATCGATCCAGGCGTCCATCATCTGCGCCGACAGTCGGAGGGCGTCGTCGCCGCTGCCGCTCATGCGGTCGTCGCCGTTGCGGCCGATGGTGCCGAACACGAAGGGGATCTCCAGAGCATGGCAGGCGCCGAGTGAACCGCCCCGGGCCGGTGACTCCCAGTCGAACTGGTAGACGAAGGTCGCGGGCTGGTGGGCCCGCTGCGCTTCGGCGACCCGGAGCGTGGGGGTGCGGTGGCGTGAGGCGGTGGTGACGGCGTCGACGATGTCGTGGTTGCTGGTGCCGAGGCCGCGCGCCGACCGCGATGAGCGGTAGAGCGCCACCACCTCGGCGGCCCGATCGGCGGCGCGTCGCGGCAGCAGCCGCCCGACCTGCTGCTCGAGCTCGGCGTCGTCGATGTCGGGGCGTCGGCCGGCGACGTAGAGCTTCTGCTCGTCACGCGTCGTCCCGATGAGGAGTGGGATGTCTCGTGCCACGCCCTCGCGCACCGCGGTGACCGGGTGCACCGGCAGGGAGGCGCCATCGACCATGGGGGGAGCGCGCCGCGTTCGCCCTGGGCGGCGAGCAGGTCGGCCGCGGCGACGGTGCGCATGGCGTCGGGTTCGGCCCCGGGGATCCCGAGGCGATCGAGGTAGCGCGAGGCCACGGCGGACGCCTGCCCGGCGTCGCCGAGCCGCGATGCCGTGCCGCTCTGCGCGATCGCTCGCCGGAACAAGCCACGTGCGGCAGGCATGGCGAGCAGGGTGCCGATGGCGACCGACCCGGCCGACTGGCCGCCGATGGTGACGTCGTCGGGGTCGCCACCGAAGGCGGAGATGTTGTCGCGCACCCACTCCAGCGCGAGCACCTGGTCGAGCTGGCCGGCGTTGGCCGCTGCGCCCCAGTCGCCCCCGCCGTGGCCACCGAGGTAGAGGTAGCCGAGGGCGCCGACCCTGTAGTTGATGGTGACGACGACGATGTCGCCGCGCTCGGCCAGGGGCCCGCCGTCGTACTGCTGCTGCGAGCCGGCCCCATGGCTGAACCCGCCGCCGTGCACCCAGAACAGCACCGGGCGCCGGCCGTCGAGTCCGGGCGTGAACACGTTGAGGAACAGGCAGTCCTCGTCCTCGGGGCCGGTGGCCCGGTACGGCGGGCCCACCAGCGGATCCTGGGGCGCGACGTTGCCGGGTTCGAGGGCGTCGACCACGTCGGTCCACGGCGGCGGAGGCGCGGGCGCGCCGAACCGCCGCTCGCCCACGGGTGGGGCGGCGTATCGCATGCCCATGAACACAAGGTGGCCCTCGCGCTCGCGGCCGCGCACGGCGCCATGCTGTGTGTCGACGATGAGGTCGGTCACGACTGTCTCCTTGAGCGAACGGGATGAGCGTGCTGCTCTACAGAACCTAGTTCCATACAACAGAACGCGAGGGACCGAATGGCTGGACGCAACGGATCGTGGGTTGGGGGTGTCGCCGTCGCATTCCTGCTGATGGCCGGTTGCGCGGGCGAGTCCGCGGAGACCACCGATGTTCCGGCCACCACAGCCGTCCCCAGCACCACGACGACAGAGCCTGGGTCACGGTCGTCGGCCGGCTGTGGCTCTGCCGTGCTGGCGCCTGTGGTCGAAGAGGAGCGCACGCTGACCGTCGATGACACATCCCGCCGCTACCTCGTCACGGTGCCCAGCGCGCACGATGGCGCCGAACCGCTGCCCGTGGTTCTGGACTTCCACGGGTTGATGGAGGGAGCCGAGGTCCACTCCGCCATGACCCAGTACTCGGCGCTGGCCGAGCAAGAGGGATTCGTCGTCGTGTTCCCGCACGGCACCGGCGACCCGATCGGCTGGAACCTCGACCCCAGCGCCGAGAGCAACGCCGACCTCGCGTACATCGACGCGGTGCTCGCCGAGATCACGTCCGACCTCTGCATCGACGAGGCGCGGATCTATGCCACCGGCTTGTCGATGGGGGCCATGTTCACCTCGGTCCTGTTGTGCGAGCGCGCCGGTGTCCTGGCCGCGGCTGCGCCCGTCGCTGGCCTGGTCCGCGACGACGGGTGCGCGCCGAGCGAGCCGATCCCGGTCGTCACCTTCCACGGAACCGCCGACCCGATCCTGCTCTTCAACGGTGGCGTCGATCTCTCCGCCATCCCAGGATCTGGTGACGCCGACGCCGCGCCGACCACCACGGCCGCTCCCGCCGACCTCACCGGTGAGGGCTACCCGGCGGCGGTCGCGGCGCTGGCTGCGCACAACGGGTGCGAGCCCGAGCCGACCGACACCGAGCTGAGCGACGAGGTCATCCACCGCGTCTACGACTGCCCGCCCGGAGCCGACGTCGAGTTCTACATCGTCATCGGTGGTGGGCACTCGTGGCCGTCGAGCGAGTTCAGCCGCTCGATCGGCGACATCGTCGGACACACCACGTTCGACGTCGATGCCACCGCCGACTCATGGGAGTTCATGAGCCGCTTCACCAACGGATAGACGGATCCGGCGCTGCTGGAGGAGTGCGCGCTCCGCGCCGTTTGTGGTGCGCTCGAGCGCGGCGGTGACGGCGGCGGCCGCTTCGTCGGTGCGGCCGAGCCGTTCGAGCAGGTCGGCCCGCGTTGCGTGCAGCAGGTGGTACCCGTCGAGGGCGGGGGCGACGGCATCGACGAGGTCGAGCGCCACCGCCGGACCGTCTCGCTCGGCCACGGCCACGGCACGGTTCAGGGCGACGATCGGTGTCGGGTTGAGCCGCACCAGGTGGTCGTAGAGCTGCACGATCTGATCCCAGTCGGTGTCCTCGGCCCGCGCGGCATCGCTGTGGACGGCGGCGATGGCCGCCTGGAGCTGGTAGGGCCCTGGCACGTTGCGATGGAGGCACCACCTGACGATCTGTTGCCCCTCGGCTATCAGGGCGGGGCTCCACAGCGATCGGTCCTGGTGGGCCAAGGTGACCAGGTGGCCGTCGGCATCGGTGCGGGCCGGGCGACGTGACTCGGTGAGCAGCAGGAGGGCGAGCAGGCCGTGGGCCTCGGCGTCGTCGGGCATGAGCTGCACGAGCAGGCGGGCCAGCCGGGTGCTCTCGGCGCACAGGTCGGCCCGGGTGAGCTCGTCGCCGGCCGACGCCACGTGCCCCTCGTTGAACACGAGGTAGATGACGGCGAGGACCGACCGGAGCCGATCGGGCAGATCGGCGTCGGCGGGGACCCGATAGGCGATGTTGGCGTCGCGGATCTTGCGCTTGGCCCGGACGAGCCGCTGCGCCATCGTTGGCTCGGGGACGAGGAACGCCCGTGCGATCTCGGAGGTCTCGAGCCCGGCGATGAGCCGCAGCGTGAGCGCCACCCGCGCCGCGGGGGCGAGGGCGGGGTGGCAGCAGGTGAACAACAAGCGCAGCTGGTCATCGGCCACGGGACCGGTCTCCTCAGGTTCGTCTCGCTCCTGTCGGCGCACCGCCTCGGCCTGTCGGTCGTCCCGCGAGGACTCGCGCCGGATGCGGTCGATGGCGCGGTTGCGCGCCGTGGTGATGATCCGACCGGCCGGACTGGGCGGCAGGCCGTCGCTCGGCCAGCGCTCGAGCGCCCTGACGAAGGCGTCCTGCATGGCCTCCTCGGCGAGGTCGATGTTGCCCAGGACCCGAACCAGCGTGGCCACCGCACGACCCGACTCCGACCGGAAGATCCGCTCGATCTCGGTGCGGTCACGCGGTGGCACGCCGGCGTCGGGTTGCACCGGCGTCAGGCGTCGGGCCCGGCCTGGAACGGACGGACCTCGACCGGACCACCACAGGCCGCGCTGCCCTCTGCCGCCCACTTGAGAGCGGCGTCGAGGTCGGCGACGTCGATGACCCAGAACCCGCCGACGTGCTCCTTCGCTTCGGCGAAGGGACCGTCCGTGGTGACGATGGCATCGCCGGTGGCGTCGACCACCGTGGCGATGTCGGCCGGCTGCAGGCCCCCGGCGAACACCCATGCACCCTCGTTCTGCAGCTTCGTGTTGAACGCATCGACCGCCTCGAACGCGGCCTGCATGTCGTCCTCTGTCTCGTAGGGGTCGGCGCCCTCGACCATGTGCACGGACAGCAAGTACTCCATGTCGGTTCTCCTCGTTTCTGGCCCGGCGCGTGTGCCGTGCTCACCTTCTATACGAACGACGAGACGGCTGTTCGACACACCTGGAAGAAAGATCTCGAACCCGGTCCCAGGAGGTTGGCGTGGGGTGGGTGCTCGTCACCGGTTGGATCGACGACCTCGAGGCGCTCGTGTGATCATCGAACGGTGACCAGCAGACCTGCGGCCGATCAGCACCTCGTCGACCTGGTGTGGGTGCGCCGCGTCCGCGACCGCATCGACCGCGACTACGCGCAGCCGCTCGACGTCGAGGCGCTGGCCCGCGGCGCCCACATGTCGGCGGGCCACCTCAGCCGCCAGTTCCGGCTCGCGTTCGGCGAATCGCCATACGCGTACCTCATGACCCGGCGCATCGAGCGGGCCATGGCCCTGCTGCGCCTCGGCGACATGAGCGTCACCGAGGTGTGCTTCGCCGTCGGCTGCTCATCGCTCGGCACCTTCAGCACCCGCTTCACCGAGCTGGTGGGCGTGGCCCCGTCGGTCTACCGGCGAGAAGCCGCCGGCGCGACGGAGGGCATCCCGCCGTGCGTGGCCAAGCAGGTGACGCGACCGATCAGGATTCGAGAAGCGCAGATCTCGCGCCGTTCTTAGGGTGATCCGCATGGACATCACCATTCACTCCAGCTTCCTGCCCCACTCCGATCCCGACGCCTCGCTGGCGTTCTACCGCGACGTCCTCGGCTTCGAGGTTCGCCTCGATGTCGGGTACGAGGCGATGCGCTGGATCACCGTCGGCCCCGCTGACCAGCCCAACACCGCCATCGTGCTGCACCCGCCCACCGCCACCCCAGGCCTCACCGACGAGGAGCAGCGAACCCTGCTCGAGCTGGTCACCAAGGGCAGCTACTTCGGCGTGAACCTCGCCACGCCCGACCTCGATGCCACCTTCGCCCAGCTCGAGTCCAAAGGCGCCGAGATCGTCCAGGAGCCGATCGAGCAGGATTACGGACTGCGCGACTGCGCCGTCCGCGACCCCGCCGGCAACATGATCCGAATCCAGGAGCTCCGCTGAGCATGGCCATGCCCGATCCGACGCCGACCCTGCATCCGGCCGACAGCCACGATCTGATCCGGGTGCAGGGCGCGCGGGTGAACAACCTGAAGGACGTCAGCGTCGAGATCCCGAAACGGCGGCTGACGGTGTTCACCGGGGTGTCCGGATCGGGCAAGAGCTCGCTCGTGTTCAGCACGATCGCGGCGGAGTCGCAGCGGCTCATCAACGAGACCTACAGCACCTTCGTGCAGGGATTCATGCCGACGCTCGGCCGGCCCGAGGTCGACCTGCTCGACGGGCTGACCACGGCGATCATCGTCGACCAGGAGCGGATGGGCGCCAACGCCCGCTCCACGGTGGGCACGGCCACCGACTCCAACGCCATGCTCCGCCTGCTCTTCAGTCGGATCGGTCAGCCCCACATCGGCCCGCCGAACGCCTTCTCGTTCAACGTGGCATCGGTGCGGGCCTCGGGCTCGATCACCGTCGAGAAGGGTTCCAGGACGAAGGCCGAGAAGACGACGTTCACCCGCGCCGGTGGCATGTGCCCCCGCTGCGAGGGCATGGGCAACGTCAGCGACTTCGACCTGTCGGCTCTCTACGACGACTCCAAGTCGATCATGGATGGTGCGCTGACGATCCCCGGCTACAGCATGGACGGCTGGTACGGCCGCATCTTCAGCGGCTGCGGGTTCTTCGACGCCGACAAGCCCATCGCCAAGTTCACGAAGAAGGAGCTCGACGCGCTTCTCCACATGGAGCCGACGAAGATCAAGGTCGAGGGCATCAACGTCACCTACGAGGGCCTGATCCCCCGGATCCAGAAGTCGTTCCTGTCGAAGGATCGCGACGCGATGCAGCCCCACATCCGAGCGTTCGTCGATCGGGCCATCACGTTCACCACGTGCCCGGACTGCGACGGCACTCGGCTGAACGAGGCGGCCCGCTCGTCCAAGATCGCCGGCACCAACATCGCCGACGCCTGCGCGATGCAGATCGATGACCTGGCCGAGTGGCTGCGGGGGATCCACGACCCGTCGGTCGCTCCACTGCTCGAGGGCCTCCAGCACACGCTCGACTCGTTCGTGCAGATCGGGCTCGGCTACCTGAGCCTCGACCGACCATCGGGCACGCTCTCGGGTGGCGAGGCCCAACGCACGAAGATGATCCGCCACCTGGGCTCGTCGCTCACCGACGTCACCTACGTGTTCGACGAGCCGACGATCGGCCTGCACCCCCACGACATCGCCCGGATGAACCAGCTGCTCCTCCGGTTGCGCGACAAGGGCAACACCGTGCTCGTCGTCGAGCACAAACCCGAGGCGATCGCCATCGGCGACCACGTCGTCGACCTCGGTCCGGGAGCGGGCACGGCAGGTGGAGAGGTCGTGTTCGAGGGCACGGTCGAGGGACTCCGCTCCAGCGGCACCCTCACCGGCCAGCACCTCGACGACCGGGCTACCCTGAAGGACTCGGTGCGCTCGTCCACCGGTGCCCTCGAGGTACGCGGCGCCGACACCCACAACCTCCGCGACGTCGACGTCGACATCCCGCTCGGGGTGCTCGTCGTCCTCACCGGAGTGGCGGGGTCGGGCAAGAGCTCGCTCATCAACGGGTCGGTGGCCCAGCGCGACGGGGTGGTGGTCGTCGACCAGACCGGGATCCGCGGATCTCGACGCAGCAACCCGGCCACCTACACGGGCGTCCTCGACCCCATCCGCAAGGCGTTCGCCAAAGCCAATGGCGTGAAGCCCGGCTTGTTCAGCGCCAACTCCGAGGGGGCGTGCCCCACCTGCAACGGTGTCGGCGTGATCTACACCGACCTGGCGATGATGGCCGGGGTCGCCATCACCTGCGAGGACTGCGGCGGCTCTCGCTTCCAGGCCGCGGTGCTCGAGTACCGCCTCGGAGGGTTGAACATCGCCGAGGTCCTCGAGCTGCCGGTCTCCGAGGCTCTCGAGTTCTTCGGCGACGGCGAGGCCCGCACACCCGCCGCCCACAAGATCCTCGGCCGACTCGCCGAGGTCGGACTCGGCTACCTCAGCCTCGGCCAGCCGCTCACCACCCTGTCCGGCGGCGAGCGGCAGCGGCTCAAGCTGGCCACGCACATGGGCGAGAAGGGCGGTGTCTACGTCCTCGACGAGCCGACCAGCGGCCTCCACCTCGCCGATGTCGAGCACCTCCTCGGCCTGCTCGACGGGCTCGTCGACTCCGGCAGGTCGGTCATCGTCATCGAGCACCACCAGGCGGTGATGGCGAACGCCGACTGGATCATCGACCTCGGACCCGGCGCCGGACACGACGGCGGGCGGATCGTCTTCGAAGGCACGCCGGCCGACCTCGTCGCGGCTCGCTCCACCCTCACCGGCGAGCACCTCGCGGCCTACGTCGGCGC
>JAENWR010000059.1 GCA_016649895.1 Acidimicrobiia bacterium
GATTCCGACACAGACGAAGCAGACGCTCGATGACGCCATGTACTGGCACGAGAACGACGTCTTCGACATCGACGAGCGCTCCGCCCGCATCCATCGGAGGTTGGTTGCGGTGCACCCGTTCCGCAACGGCAACGGACGATGCACCCGACTGGTCGCCGACCTCTATCTGACTGCGATCGACCAGCCGATCTTCACGTGGGGATCGGGCGGCACCCTCGAGGAGGACGGCGACGCTCGGAGGAGCTACCTCGAGGCGCTCCACGCAGCCGACGGCGACGACTATGCGCCGCTCGTCGCGTTCGCTAGGGCATAACCGGCACGGCGAGGACCAACGGCACCCCGGTCATCATGGTCCCATGGCTGAATCAGCCACTCGGACCTGTTCGCGCCGGTGCCCGTTCTGCGGGTCGCACGGTGCGAGCTGTGAGCGCCGACCTCGATCTGAACTTCGACATGCTCCAGGATGATCTCGCTGGGAATGCGCGGCGCTGTCCATGCGTCGGCCCACGCCGTGGCGTCCATGCTGCTCGTCGGTTCCTCCCACCGATTGTCAGACGTTGTGCTCACCACCAGTCGTCGAAGGCTCGTCGGGTCGTTTCGTTCGCCATCGAGTCATGGGGGAACCACGCAAGTTCACGATTCCCGCCAACCACAGCCGATCGGCAATCCACCCCGTCTAGGCCCGCATCGAATACCTTCTGACCGACGGGTTGGCAAGCGGCGCGCGGGATGAGGCCGCCATCAGCCTCGCTGGGGTACGTGGTCGGTAGCCCGAGTTCGAGGAGCCCATCGTCGGTGAACGCATCCGCTGCAGCTCCGCCTGGTAGCGAGACGTTGACCAGGAGCGGTGCCGTTGCTGGATCGAGGTCCTCCGGTCCATACGGGAGTCCCGCGTAGAGGCGCATCACGTTCGCGCGCGCTGTTGCCTCGTCTCGGTTCAGGTACAAACACGAAAGGCCGGGCGGGTTCCATCGCCGGCCAGCACCGGCCGCAGCGAACGATGGGTCAAGTGGGTCGGCCCAATCTGGATCGGCGACGCGGTAGTAGATGTCGACAATCGGGACCGTCTTCATGCCTAAGCGACGCGGGTGAAGTCGAAGCTCTCCTTGACCGACTGTCGCAGCCACTCGTGTTCATCCTGAGCGATCAGATCGAGCATCGAACGGCCGCCGTATGCCTCGGCGCTTCGCCGCGCAACGACCGCGGGCATTCCGTGCCGAAGGCGATAGCGAAGGAGGTCGGCGATCTCCGCGATTGCGCCGATCTTCGGCGTACGATCTACCGGAGGTCCGGTCAGCAGCCACTTGTCGACAGCTTGGCGCTTCACTCCCATGAGATCTGCCACGTCGCTACTCGAGAGATCGAGTGTCGTCATTGCGCGGCGCAGGGGCGAGCCGCTCTCTTGTTCATGCTCGATCTCAGCCATGGACCTGAGGAACCAGTAGAAGCGATGCACGTCAAGGTCGCGCCGCGGCCGCACGCACTGCTGCGGTAGCCCGCCTGCGAAACCTCTCAGGCGATCAACGAGCACTGTGACGATTCCCAACCCGTCAACTGATGGTGCAACCCACGGAAGCTCGACACTGACTCGGCGGAGAAGCAGGTACACGACAGAGGCGGGCGGGAGGGAGTCGGGGTGACGGGCTGGCAGGGCTGTCAGGGCCTGCGCCGCAGCGTCGACGAACATGGAGTAGCGACGAAGCGTCATGCGGCTTCCGCCGCTGACCAGGTGCGGCATCAGCCGGTCAAGGGCGGCGACAACGTCTGGGATCAGCTCACAGGCGACCTTCGACGCGGCCTCGAGATCTGCCTCAAACAGTTCTTCGATACGAACCATGCGAGTCATGGTACCGCAACCATACGGCAACCACAGGTGGTTGCTCCAACGGTTGAATCACTCCGACAACACCCGACGGACCGGTCACCGCCTACGGATCAGAAGGTCGGGAGCTGGCGCCGCCGTCGGTCCTCTTGCACGCCCGCTCGCCGCACCTCGACCTGACCTGGGTCAACCCGCTGCCCCCAGGGCACGGGCTCAACCCAGCTGGCCCGGCAGCCGGCTGGGCTGAACTCCCAGTCTTGGCAATCCGTTTGGCAATCTACGGGGCGATATGAGGCCGGACTCGGCATCACGGCCCGGACGCCGCACCCCAGCTGACCTGCGGTAACGTGACTAGACAACACCCGACGGACCGGTCGGATCCGCCCACGGATCAGAAGGCTGCCTGCCGACGTCCTTGAGGCGTCGGTCCCCGTGCGGTCGGCTCCGACGTGAGAGAAGCGGGGAAGGCCGCCCGCAAGTGCTCGAGGCACGTGTGAGGTCACACGCCAGAGGCGTGGACAAGCGGGGCGACCTTCCCCAGCGACCATCGAAGACCCGCACCAGCGTCATCTCAACCGCGTGGACCGAACAGGCCGTCAGTCGGTGGTACCGACGCTGGCGCTCGCCACGCTGGGGGCGCTGTGCGAGTCGAAGCTCCCGGCGGCAGGAGCGGGAGCCGGAGCGGGGTTCGCCTGCGCCGGCGCCTGGGTGATCACCGGGCCGGAGTCGGGACTGTTCACCGAGGCGAACGACGCCACCGACGGAACCGACGCCGGCGACACCGTGCCCGTCGACGCGAACGTGGTGGAGGGGGCGATGGTGGTGATGGTGGTGGACCCGGGCGAGGCCAACGAGGCCAGCGGGTCGGCCGAGCTCAACACCACCGACCGGGTGTCGGGATCGCCGGAGGAGTCGCTGCCGAAGGCGATGCCACCTCCGACGATGCCGCCGACGGCGAAGCCGGCGAGCGTGCCGCTGGCAGCGGCGAGCTTCCACTTGGGCTGGTTCTTCAGGTTCTCGAACATGGTGTGTCCTTCTTCTTCATCGTTGGGGGAACTTCGACGGCACGTCCGTCGCTCAGATCATTTGTCTCATCCAGGGATGGGACGACGATGAGGCCACCCTGAGGGTTCTCTCATCTGCCCGGTCCGTGCCGACCACCTGGCCGCGGCGTCGAGCACCCGACGCACTCCCTGTCGCCAGTCGTCGTCCTGGGCGCGGAACGGGCCGGTGGCCAGCCCCACCAACGCCGCCGCCACTCGCACGTCGAGCTGGGCAAGCTCGGCGGGGTCGACCATCTCAGTCCGCATTCGCTCGACGCGGTCGAGGATCGTGATCGTGTCGCTCCCCGCCAGCAGCGACAGCGCCACCATGTGCCCGAGCACCCGGGCGAGGTCGTCGAGCGGGTCGCCCGGACCGGCATCGTCGACGTCGAGCACGCCCACGATGCGCCCCTGGTCGTCGATGCGGATCTGGGCGTCGTGCAGGTCGCCGTGGATCGTGACCATCGGGCGGCCCACCACCGACACCACCGCCAGACGGCTGAGGAGCGCGTCGAGCTCGTCGCCCACCTCGGGCAGCACGCTGCGCACGAGCGCGGCATGCCGGGGTGCGGCATCGAGCAACGGCGGGCGACGCGAGTCGGCCCGGCCGAGATCGACGCTGGCGAACGCGGTGACGAGGTCACGGATCTCCCCGCCGCTCGGAAGCGCGGAGGAACCCTCGATCAAGCGGACGCGCATGTCGGTCCCATGGAGCGCCCGCATGGCGAGCAAGCCGTGCTCGACGTCGGTGGCCAGCACCTCGGGCACGGGCACGCCGGCGGCACCCAACACCGCGTGGCGCTCGACCAACCCGGCAAGGCGGTCGGGCGCCACGACCTTCACGTAGGCCTCGCCACCGGGCCAGGTGGCGTGCACGACCGCTCGCTTCGACGGCCGGAACGCCCGGACCGCCAGCCGGAGCCTGGCGGGATCGACGCCGAGCAGCTCGCCGACGGGAGCCACCCACACGGCGCGCTCCAACCCGGGGAGGGCGGGGTCGAACGGGTAGCGCCACACCCCCACCGACATGCCGTCGGCCTCGAGCGCCACCGCGCCCTGCGGTGGTCCATCGACGGTGGTACCCGCGCAGACCGTCTCGGCGACAGGTGCGCGCCCCGACCAGCTGACCCGCGCGTCATACGACACGACCAGGTCTCGTCCGGGGCGGTAGAGCACCTGGGTGGGGCGCAGCTCGATCAGCTCGCCGTCGTTGGCGTCGAGCACAGTGGCGACGAGCGCGGCCGCGCCCGTACCGGTGAGGTATGGGGCGGCGGGGAGCAACGAGTCGTCGAGGTGCACCATCCCACCATCGCAACCGGGGATGGGAACCCCATGAGAGGCAGATGCGAGATCTCTCATCTTCGGCGAGCACGCCCGGATCGCCGTCAGGCGTCGAGGCGATATCCCATACCCCGTACGGTGACGATGATGTCGGATCCCAGCTTCTTGCGGAGGTACCTCACGTAGACGTCGACGACGTTCGAGCCAGGGTCGAAGTCGTAGCCCCACACGTGGCTGAGCAGCTGCTCGCGGCTCATCACCTGGCCGTCGTGGCGCATCAACGTCTCGAGCAGCGCGAACTCGCGTGCCGTCAGCTCCACCGCACGGTCGTCGACCAGCGCCCGGCGGGTGCGCACGTCGAGGCTGAGGTCGCCCGATTGCAGCACGGTCACCTCGTCGGAGCCCGCGTCACGGAGGCGCACCCGGATGCGCGCCAGCAGCTCCTCGAACCGGAACGGCTTGGCGACGTAGTCGTCGGCACCGCCCTCGAGGCCGGCCACGGTGTCGTCGACACCCGCCCGCGCCGTGAGGATGATGACCGGCATCCGCTCGCCCCTCGCCCGCATCCGGCGGAGCACCTCCTGGCCGTCGAGGCCCGGCAGCCCGAGGTCGAGCACGAGCAGGTCGAAGCTGTCGTCGCGTGCGAGCGACAGCGCGTCGACCCCGTCGTCGACGGCGAGCGTGGTGTAGCCCGCAGCGCGCAGGCCCTTCTCGAGGAACGACACGATGCGCTCCTCGTCCTCGGCGATGAGTATGCGGCTCATGGTTCCTCCTCGGGGTCGGGCGGGCGGCGCGGGACGACGACGGCGAAGGTGGCACCCTCGCCGGGCTGGCTGTCGAGCGCGACGCCGCCACCGTGCGCCTCGGCGATGGCGGCGACGATGGGCAGACCGAGACCGGTGCCGCCCGGCCGGTGCGACCGACTGGCGGCACCGCGCGAGAACCTCGAGAAGATGCGATCCCGTTCTTCGGGGGCGACGCCGGGGCCGGTGTCGCGCACCCAGATGCGCACGGTGTCGCCGTCGAGGCCGGCGCCCATCTCGATGCGGTCGCCATCATGGGTGTGTTGCACGGCGTTGGTGGCGAGGGCGAGCAACGCCTGGACGAGCCGGCCCTCGTCGCCGATCACGAGCTCGTCGCCGGCATCGAGCGTGCCGCCGCGCACCCAGTCGCGCTCGCCCAGGGCGCGTGCCCGAGCCACCACCATGTCGACGACCTCGCCCACGTCGACCACGCTGAACTGGAGGAAGTCGGGTTGCGCGGCCTTCGCCACCACCAGAAGGTCGTCGACGTAGCGACCCATCCGGTCGAGCTCCTCGGTGACGACCTGCACGGTGTCGGGCGACGGCTCCTCGCCGACGTCGAGCAGCTCGAGGTGGCCACGAGCGATGGTGATCGGGGTTCGCAGCTCGTGGGCGACGTCGTCGAGGAAGGCCCGCTGCGACCGGAAGGCGCCGTCGATCCGGTCGAGCATGCTGTTGAAGGTGCGGCCGAGCACGGCCAGTTCGTCGTGTCCCCCCACCTGGATGCGGCGACCCAGTTCGCCGGCGTCGATGGCGCGGGCCGCGTCGGTGAGCTCGCGCACCGGACGCAGCACCCGGCCGGCCACCAACCAGGCGGCGAGCGAGGTCACCGCGAGGGCGACACCGATCACGAGGGACAGCGTGCGCACCACCTCGTCGACCTCGTCCAGCTCGCGACCGGGGTACATCGCCACCACGAAGGTGCCGAGCACCGCGCCGTCGGAGGCGACGGTCGGCACCGAGAGGATGCGCACCGGACCATCGGGCGTGTCGGTGTCGATCCGCAGCGGTTCGGTGGCCGTGCTGAGCCGCTCGGCCAGGCCCTCGTCGTCGAGCAGCCCGAGCGGGGCGTCGATGGAGTAGTACTGCGACGGCCGGCCGCCGACGAAGGAGTAGAACGCCTCGTCGCGCGCTGGCACGTTGCGGTCCATGGACGTACGGAAGATGGAGTCGACATCGTCGGCGAACGGCTCGCCGGTATCGGGGTTCGTGCCCTGGGCGAGCTCGCGCAGCTCCTCGACCTCCTGGACCAGCTCGTCCTCGATCCGCTCGTCGACTCGCACCAGCAGCATCTGGCGGGTGATGAGCACGCTGGATCCCAGCGCCAGCGAGAGCAGAACGACCGACCCGACGAGGATCCGGGTGCGCACGCCCCGCAGCCGAGCCACGCGCCCACGGGCGCGGGTCGCCTCGCCAACGGGGCCGCTGACAGCGGATGAAGGGGCGGACGCGGGCGGCATGTGGCCTCATCCTGCCGGGTGGAGGTGGCCCGAACATGAGAGACGGATGAGAACCCTCTCATCCGGCCGAAGGTCAGTCAGGTGCGTCGTCGGGCTGTCGCTCGGCCTGGACGTCGGTGTCGGAGGCAGACCCACAGCGGCCTGCTCATTGGCGGGGCGGGGACTCCAAGACGAGGCCCGGAGCGCCGGCGAAGATCCCGTCGTTGGAGACCAACGGGATGCCGAGGCGAATGGCGGTCGCTGCGATCCAGCGATCGGCGTCGTGACGTGGCTGGGCGAGTGCATGCCCCGCTCGATGGCAGGCGATACGCAGCCGGGTGTAGGCCTCGATCAATCCCGGTTGATCGCCTCGAAGAAGGCTTCGGCTTCTTCTTCGGTGAGATCCTCGATCACGGTCTCCTCACGGGGTGGAAGGGGACGAGCGCGTCGAAGGAGCTCTTCGACGGAGAGCTCGAGACACGCCTCGTGGCGCCGCGGCGCAGGATCGGTGGGCATCTCATCGATCAGGCTACCGGCGCGTCGGCTGTTCTGGCGGGCGACACGCCGGTCCTCGTCCTCGATGCGCTCATCGATCCGCACCAGCAGCATCTGGCGGGTGATGAGCACGCTCGACCCCAAGGCCAGCGAGAGCAGGACGACCGACCCGACGAGGATCCGGGTGCGGACGCCCCGCAGCCGAGCCACGCGCCCACGGGCGCGGGTCGCCTCGCCAACGGGGCCGCGGGCAGCGGATGAGGGGGCGGACGCGGGCGGCATGTGGCCTCATCCTGCCGGGTGGAGGTGGCCCGAACATGAGAGTCGGATGAGAACCCTCTCATCCGCCTACCGGTCAGTCGGGCGAGTCGTCGGGCTGTCGCTCGGCCTGGACGTCGGTGTCGGAGGCTCGTTGGCCTGGAGCCGGGTCCTTCTCCAGCTCCTCGCCCTGCAGTTGGTCGGGCAGGTCGTCGTTCTGGTCGTCGGAACGTGGCTCGGTCATGGTGGCTCTGTACCCCCTCCCGTGGACTCCGAACTCAGGGGTACCTTTCGACGACCGCTGTCACCCTCCCTCGGTAGGTTCACAGTCGTGTTCCCCGCCCGGTTGCACCGGTGCTTCGACGACCCGATCCCCAACCATGGTCGGCCATCTGAGGGGTAGGCTTGCTCGTAGCAAGGAGGCTCCGCTGTGGCTGAGACCTGTGACATCGCTGTCGACTTCATGGACATGACGAACGACCGTCGGTTGTGGGTGCGCCCCACCGATGTTCGCGTGGGCTTCGATCCAGCGGTGGGGCGTCACGCGATCGTGGGTGACGACGATGCGGATCCCCGGGTGGCTCGGATCGTGAACATCAGCGGCGACGGCCTCCTCCAGCTCGAGGTGCTTCCTGGTCCACGCGAAGCGCACCGGGACGTCCTCGCCCGCGCCTGATGTTGCGGCACGGTGAGCGATCTGACCCGAGGACCGCCATCGGCGAGCGGCTCGGGATGGAGGTCCGCACCAAGATCGGACGTCACCTGAGGATCTCGCCACATGCTTCGCCACCTACCGGCCCGACGGGTACACGGCCCGACAAGCCGAGCTGAACCTGCGCGAGAAGCTGCACTCCGACGACTTCCGGAGTGATCTGCGCCCCATGGTCGGTGAGTGGCCCGTCGACTACGACATCTTTCCGCTGCTCTGACCGCCGATCGCTCCAACGATGAGTTCGAGGATCAGGCGGTGCGGCGACGGGGCTTGGGTGGGGCGGCGGGACCTCGCCACAGCCGTCGGGCCTCCTCCATCAGTTCGTCGGGGATCGGACCCGACTCGGCGTCCATCTCGGCCAACAGCTCACCGATGCGGTCGTGCTGTAGCTGGCGGTGCAGGGCGTGGAGCACTCGGCGAGGGCCGATCCCTACAGGTCGAGTGCCGGGAGCGAGTCGACGAGGTCGAGGGTGCGCATCGACACGGTGACCACCCGGCCGACGAGGTCGAGGATGTAGGTGGGGTCGTCGTGTTCGGTGGCCCAGTCGTTGGGGTCGTTGACGATGCCCGAGGCCTTGTCGGTCTTCACCCGGTTCGATTCGATCACCCAGGCGATGGCCGAACGTGAACCGAGCTCGTAGCCGTAGGCCCGCTCGGGGATCTCGCCGATGGTGATCCAGTCGTTGTAGACGATGCGGGTGCGGTCGTCGACCTTCTTGGCGGTGGTCGGGTCGGTGACCTTGGGGTGCTTCATCTTGAGCACCCGGTAGGTGCCGGGGTGGTTCCGATCGAAGCCGGAGGCGTGGGTGTAGGTGAGCTCGGGCCAGGGGTCGACGGTCTCGTACTCGGTGTGCAGGTGGGCCAGCTCGCGCCCGGCGGTGGAGAACGCCCAGAAGTCGTCGGCGGTGGCCACCTGCGGGATGCGGGGCAGCGACTTCTTCAGGTCGGCGGCGAACGTGGTGCGATAGTCGAATGAGTGAAGGATGCCGTAGACGTAGAAGAAGATGTCGTCCTTCTCGATCGCCGGATCGAGGGCCTGGTACAAGGCGAGGGCGTGGTCGGTGACGTTGTGTCGGCGACCCGAGCCATCGGACGGGCCGTCGTCACCGAACAGAGCGGCTGGCGCATCGTCCACGGATGCAGGCCCTATCTGATCGAAAACACGCTGGGCGAGCATGAGCGTCGCGCTTGAGGCGTAGAGCCCGGAGTCGATCACCCGGCTGGTCATTAGCGCGGCGAAAGGAGGCGCCATGGAGCCCGGTGGGGGCACGCAGATCGCGAGGTTCTCGGCGTGTCTGCTTGGATACAAGCGTCTCGCGAGCGAGGACCGATTCACAAGTGCAGGAGCGGCGTTCACATGCCGATGGTGGAACGGCCGATAGAGCGCCTCAAGGACCTCAACATCAACATCGGGGTCGTATGGCCGGCCCCCTTCAAGTCGTCGGTAGTCACGGTCGGTCCACTTGAAGAGCTTTCCCGATCGAAGTTCTGGGGTGAGGGTCGATGCAGTGAGTCCAGCGCGAACGGCGTCGTTGAAGGCGCGAATCATCTCGGCTTGCTGGCCAACCAGCAGGGATTCAGAGCTATTGAAGCTCCAGGCGTCTCTCCCGGTTTTGACGCCGGTCGAGTGGAGGCTGAGGAGAGATGGCTCGCCCACCTCGGGCAGCACCGGCAGGTGGTCCTCGAACGACTTCGATCGTTGGTTGATCCAGTCGCCGTGCTCGTTGGGCTGGACGGCGTTCCAGTCGAGGGCCTCGAGCGACGGAACCGCTCCGATCTCGCCGGGCAGCGCGGCGGCGATCAGGTCGAGCTTCTGCTGGCGGGTGAGGTAGTCGCCGATGTCGCGGTAGTGCAGGACCGCCCCGCCGGCGGGCACGTCGCCGGGCTGCTTCACGAGCAACATGATCGCCACGGTCGCCCGGCTGCCGGCGTCGAAGATCTTGCCGCCCTCCCGGCGGGACACCTCACCTGCCGTGCGCTGGTTGCCTCGGAGGTTGAACACGTAGAGGTGGTGGAACTCGTCGACCAGCGTGAGCCGGAGGCCGTCGGCGGTGTTGGAGTCGATGTAGCCGCCGTTGGTGACGAAGGCGACCACACCACCTCGGGGCGAGTCGAGCAGGCGATCCGACCCCCACCGGATAGCCCGCACGTACGAGTCGTAGAGGCTGTTCTTGAGCGTGGCGGTCGAGCGCTTGGCGTAGGTCACAGCGATCGACGCGTCGAGCGTGGGGTACTTGAGGTTGGCGTTGTCGTCGTTGGCCGATTCCTGGCCGGCGGAGTATGGAGGGTTACCGAGGATGACCCGGATGTCGAGGCCCTTCTGGCGTTCGGCTCGCTCGTTGTTGACGGGGAACACGTCCCAGGTACCGCTGCCCTCTTCGGCTTCGCCGAGCTGGAAGGTGTCGGTGAGGACGATGCCGGGGAACGGTTCGTAGCCGGGATCGACGCCGTCGAGCCGGGCCCGTTCCTGGCGGTAGGTGGCCTCGATGTTCACCGCGGCGATGTAGTAGGCGAGCAGCAGGTACTCGTTGGCGTGGAGCTCCTCACGGAACTTGCGGGCCAGGTCGTCGGGGCGGATGAACCCCGACTGGATGAGCCGGGCGACGAACGTGCCGGTGCCGGTGAACGGGTCGAGCACGTGGACGCCCTCGTCGGTGAGGCTGGCCCCGTCGAAGTGCTCGGCCAGGGCGGCCTCGGTGGCCCGGATGATGAAGTCGACCACCTCGAGCGGGGTGTAGACGATGCCGAGCGAGTCGGCCACCTTGGGGAACGCGATCTTGAAGAACCGACCGTAGAGGTCCTTGATGATGCGTTGGCGGGCCTCGCCGTCGTCGGGGTGGATGCCCTCGACCCGCCGACGGATCGACGCGTAGAACCCTGCGAGGGTGTCGGTCTCGGTCTGGAGCTGGTGGCGGTCGAGCACGCCGACGATGCCCGACATCGCCTGCGACACCGGGTTGGCCGCCCCGAAGGCGTCGTCGCCGAACAGCGCCTCGAAGATCGGTCGGGTGATGAGGTGCTGGGACACCATCGACACCGCGTCGCCGCGACTGATGCCGTCGTTGAGGGTGGCGTGCAGCTCATCGACGAACTCGTCGAACGCCTCCGCCGCGTCGGGTTGGGTGTCGAGGATCGTGCCGATGCGCGTCTCGTGACGGGCGGCGATCTGGGCGACGTCGTTGGCCCAGTCCTCCCAGTAGGTGCGGGTGCCGACCTTCTGGACGATCTTGGTGTAGATCGCGTTGGACCATGCTTCGTACTCGAACAGCCGGCCCTGCACGGCGTCGACCGATTGGTCGTCGGTGTCGAGGTCGACGTTGATGACCTGGATCGGATCGTCCGGGTCCTGACCGGGCTTGGTGGAACCGAGCGCGATCTGGTTGATGTAGGCGTTGAAGCGTTCGTCGTGGGCCCGCAGGGCTTGGAGCACCTCCCACACCGCGTCGTAGTCGGTGTTGCGGTCGAGCGCGACAGCCGGGTCCTGCCCGGCGGTGATGGCGATCGGCAAGATCACATAGCCGAGCTGTTTGCCCGGCGGCTTGCGCATCACCCGCCCCACCGCCTGCACGATGTCGATCTTGGAGCGGCGAGGGGTGAGGAACATCACGGCGTCGAGGGCTGGCACGTCGACACCCTCGGTGAGGCACTTGGCGTTGGTGAGCACCCGGCACTCGCCGGCGGGCGGCTCCTCCTTCAACCACCGGATGTCGGTGCGGCGACTCGAGATCTTGGAGGCACCGTCGACGTGGCGGGTCGGCACCGACAACGGTGCGATGTCGTCGCCGCCCGGGCCGACCGACAGCTGGTGGAAGTACGCGTCGGCCACCTGGTCGAACTGCTCGGCGAAGTGCTCCGACTCGGTGATCCTCGACCAGAACGCCACCGCCCGCTGCATCGGCGGATCACCGCCCTCGAACCCGGCACCGCCGGCACCCGGCAACTTCGCCAACCCCGCCAGGCACCCGACGAAACGGGCCACGTCGGGCAAGTTCAACGCCCCGTTGGTCGACAGGAGCTCCTGGAACGACTCGCTCACCGCTGCCTCGTCCACGGTGAGGATCAGCACCCGGTAGTCGGCCAACAGGCCCTTCTCGACCGCCTCGCCGAAGCCGAGCCGATGGAACTCCTCGCCGAAGAACTCGACATCGTCCATCGACGCCAGGACCGCGTCGGCTTCCTTGGCGGCATCGACCGCCACCGGCTTGAACAGCCGCGGTGTGGCCGTCATGTAGAGACGCTTGGCCGCCGGCACGATCGAGTCGTCATGCACGAGGGCGAACGCGCCGTCTTCGCCCCTGAGGCTCGCCACCCCGGCGGTGCGGTGGGCCTCGTCGCACACGACCAGATCGAAGGAGTGGCCGGTGACAGCCTGCATATCGGCCACGACCTGCAGCGACTGGTAGGTCGAGAACACCACCGTCATCTCCTCGGCCGCCACCTCGTGGACCCCCGCCGCGATGAGCTCGGCCGGGTCGGTCGTGGGCGGGACCACAAGGTCGTAGGCCGCGGCGTTGTCACCCTCGACCGCCTTGCCGGTCGTGGCGTCCGAACACACCGCGAACGGTCGGATCGGCACCTCGCACTCGCCGGTCCACTCCTTGAGCGACTGCGCCACCAGCGCGATCGACGGTGCCAGGAACAACACCGAACCGCCAGCACCGGCATGCTCCTCGGCGATCCGCAACGCCGTGAACGTCTTGCCCGTGCCGCACGCCATGATCAGCTTGCCCCGATCGGCGGTGGCGAAGCCCTTGCGGACCGCGTCGACCGCCTCGACCTGGTGGGGCCACAACGTGTGACGTTCGGTGGCCCGCAACCCCGACGGGTTGGCCACGTCATACGACGACCAGTCGACCGTCATGGCATCGAGATCGTCGATGCCCATCCGCTCGATCGGCACCGCATGACCTTCGAGCGACGTGACCGCGTTGGCCGACCACAGATCGGTGGTCGACACGATGATCCGCCGCGCCCACTGCTTCTGGCCCGACAGCGCCACGAACGAGTCGATCTCCTCCTTCGTCAGCGTCGCCGTTGGCGCGTAGAACTTGCACTGGATCGCCACCAGACCGCCGTCGACATCGCGAGCCACCAGATCCACCCCGATGTCGGGCCCGCTACGCCCCGGCCACTCCATCCAACGCCACACATCGGTGAACTGCTGACGGTACGTGCGATCCGTCCGGAACGCGTGCAACATCAACCGCTCGAACCGGTCGCCCTTGTCGTGCTCGTCGGTCGCGACCGCCCTGATCTGGTCGAGGACCTGCTCCACCGGCGTCAACGATCATCTCCCACGCACGACATCCCCCGAGTCTGGCATCGGGCCCGAGTGCCCGCCGATAGACGCGTCGCTCCGAGCGATCCAGTCAGCCCGCCCTTCAGGGCGAGCCGATCGGCAGGACCTCGACGTCGTAGGCCGCAATGGCCGGGTCTGCGGTCAGGATCGGCACATCGAGGGCCTGAGCTTGGGCGACGAGGAGGCGATCGAACGGGTCTCGGTGGTGCATCGGGAGCGCGGAGACTCCGATGACATGCCCGTGCTCGACCGCGATCGGTGTGCATCCCGTGGACTGACGCCGTGATGGCAGCCAGGCGGTGAGCGGTTCGGGGATGCGCAGCCGTCCGAGCCCGACCTTGGCGGTGATCTCCCACGACGACACCGCCGACAGCAGCCGCTCGCGGGCGCGGGCGGACCGGTCGCCGACGAGGCCCCGAGGGTTCGCTGGGCGTCGGCGGGGGGCGGGTCACGCGCCGGTTCGGCCAGCGCGAACGGATGATCGGTGTCAGCTCGTCTCGATCAACGCTCCATAGCGCTGCTGGGCAGCCTGCGCCGACGTGCCGAGAATGGCGCCGACGCGCTGCCAGGACAAACCATTGGCGCGTGCAGCGATCACCGCGTCGACGAGCTGGCGCTCGCTGCGCGCTCGGTCGAGGGTGGCCCGCTCGAGCAGGTGCTCCTCGACTGGACGTTCGTCGCCTTCGGTGGGCTCGTAGTTCTCGAAGCGCTCGGCGAGCTCGTCGGCGTGGTCGAGAATGTCCTGGATCGATCGTGGCATCGGGCTACTCCAAGTACCGGGGTCGGGCGAGCATGGCGTGGACGACAAAGTCGATGGACTCAGCTCGGGCGACGCCGATCTCCAACAACCGGGCGGACTGGTCGGGGCCGATGAGCATGGTCAGGTCGTCGAGGTCGAACACTCGGATCGGGTTTCGGTAGGCGTGAAGGATGTCGTCATCGGAGACCCCGTGCTTTCGGGCGCTCCCGAGGATCACCGGGTCCATGACCTAAAGTTACCTTGATGACTGGTCGCGTGCACTGCTACCGGTGCGAAAGATGCTCGATATCGATCATCCATCCTGGGTCGTGCTGAACCCTGCCTGCCGACCGAGTCGGTCAGCCCAGGCCGAGGCGGGTGAGCAGGGTCGGCGGTGGCGTGGGATCTCCGGCGGCGAGCATGGCGGCGCGCTCGACGTTGACCACGTCCCACTCGCGCCCGCTCCACTCGACCCACGGCCCGTCCCCGAGTCGCGCGGGGTCGCCCTCGGCCGCGACGCACGCCCGCAGGTAGGCCTGCAGATCGCGCACCTCCTCCTCGCCGCCGATGGGGCCGTGGCCGGGCACGACGATGGGCGCCATCTCGACGAGGGTGTCGAGCGCGTCGGCCCAGGCGGCGGGGTCGCCGTCGTACACGGCCGGCGTCACGCCGAAGCTGCACATCGCCCCGGCGAACACGATCTCGGCACCGGGCACCACCACCACGAGGTTCTCGAGGGTCTGGCCGCCGGTGGGCATGGCCACCGCCGCCGCCGACACGTACGCCGGTTCGGCCACGATGTGGGTGACGGGTCGGGTGCGCAGGTCGTCGGAGAGCTGCGGCGCGAAGTCGGGGAAGATGCGCCGGAACACCTCGGGGTTGGCCGGCAGGTCGAGCAGGGCGCTGGCCTGGGCGCTGCCGTAGACGGCCGGCAGGCGGAACCGGCTGGTGCCGCCGCTGAACTCGATGTGGCTCGACGTGAGCACCAGGCGCGGGATCGGCATCGCCAACGCCTCGGCCGCCTGGGCGAACGGCTCCCACTGCGACGCCACCATCAGAGAATCAACGACGGTGATGCCGTCGGCATCGACCACGACGCCGGCGTTGGTGCGGCCGTGGCCGGGCTGTTCGGCCATCCAGGCGTAGACCCCGGGGGCCAGTGCGTCGAGGGAGGGGGCTGCGTCGCTCACTCGCGTCGAACCTACCGCCCACGCCCGCCCGAGCGCCGCGCCCGTCGGCGACGAACGCCCAGCCCGCGTCGAGGACCGGGTAGAGGCGCCTACACCGTGAGGGCGGCGAAGAGCACGTTGTTCTCGAGGTGGATGTGGCGGAAGGTGTCGCCCTCGAGGTCGGCCAGTCGGCCGTAGAGCGCCTGGTAGCTGGCACAACCGTCGTCGGGCACCGTGTAGTCGCTCGAAACCCGACGCAGCTCGGCGAGGAGGGCCCCGACCGCCTCGTGGTCGTCGCGGAGGCGCGCCACCTGCTCGCCCGGAGCGGGAGAACCGCCGTCGATGGCGGCACCGATAGCAGGGAAGATCTCGGCCTCTTCGATGGCCAGGTGCGGCTCGAGATCGGCCCGAACAGCCCGCACCAGGCGGGCGACGGTGACGAGCTCGGGATGGTGGCCGGCGTGGACCGACTCGACCTTGGTCGCCAGCGCCTCGATGGCCGGCAGTTCCTCGTAGAGGTAGGCGTGGTGCACCGCGACGATGTGGTCCATGAGCTGGTCGGGGGCGAGGGAGGACGCAGGGTCGTCGGTGGCCTCGACGGCTGCGAGCTCGGTGGTCAACGCCGCCAGGTCGACGCCGGCTGCCCCGGCCGCCTCGGCCAGGGACCGGTGACCGTTGCAGCAGTAGTCGATGCCGTGGCGTTCGAAGACGCGGGCGCGAGCCGAGCGCTCACTGACGAGCTCGCCGAGGGTCCGGTCGGCGTCGAGGGCGGAGGCGGTGGTAGTAGTAGTAGTGGGGATCGACATGGGTTGAGCCTTCCGGGCGGTGGGTTTATCCGTAGTTTGCTAGATCTATCTGAGACTGCCAAGGGTCAAACGTCCCGAGCCTCAGTGGGCGGCGCCCTCGGGGACCACGGCGTTGGTGGTGGCGAAGATGCCCATGGCACCCTTGCTGGCGTTCGAGAACTTGTGGGTTATGAACGGGTAGAGGCCTTCCTCGTCGACGGTGAACTCGACGAACCCACCCTGGGCCGGCTGCAGATCGAGGGCCTGGGAGCCGCCCCGGGTCTCGTCGGGCCGCAGGTTGTAGGCCCCTTCCTTGAAGACGGTGTCGAAGATCGTGCCGACCACGTGCCAGGAGCTGTTCTCCGAGGGGCCGCTGTTGACGACCCAGACCCGGACCCGGTCGCCGATGGCGCCGATGCCGACCGGAGCGTGGGCGTACTGGTTGACGTAGCCGTTGAAGACCACGGCATCCCAGTCGTCGTTCAGCATCTTGGTGAGGTCACCGGGCTGGCCCTGGGGGCCGGTGTAGAACTCGTGCTGCACGAAGAGGAACTCGTGGTCGACCGGGGCCAGGTCGGGCGGGTCGACGATGAGGGCGCCGTGCATGCCGTTGCCGATGTGGTGCAGGGTGGGGGCGGTGCCGCAGTGGTACAAGAACGCACCGGCGTACTTCGCCTCGAACTGGTAGATCAGCGACTCGCCGGGCTGGATCGTGCGCATCTCGTCGTCCCAGGCGACCTTGCTGGCGTGGAAGTCGAGCGAGTGGCCCATGGTGCCGTCGTTGACCAGTGTGATGGTGAAGATGTCGCCGACCTTGCCGCGCAGGGTAGGCCCCGGGACCATGTCGTTGAAGGTCCACAGCTCCTGGGTGACACCGGGCGCGATCTCCATCACCTTCTCGGTCATCGAGAAGGTGACCTTGTGCTCGGTGCCGCCAGGGGCGGGGGCCAGCACGGGGTCGTATGGGGTCCAGTCGGCAGCGGGCGCGGCGTTGAAGTCGATGACGGCGTTGCCGTCGGCGCCGGCGGGAGCTGCGGCGTAGGTGCCTTGATCTCCGCTGGCGACCGCCACGTCGCCGGTGACGTTGATCACCATGTTCATGCCGGCCGCTCGATGTCCGGCGACGGTGCACCACGCCTCGGAGGTCTCGGTGATGACACCCAGGGTCACGATCTCGGACTCACCGGGGTCGAGGAGCTTCGTCCCGATCTCGCCGTTGAGCTTCAAGTTGTGGGGCATCGCTCCGTTGTTGGTGACCTCGACGGTGAGCTCGGTTCCGGCGGCGACGTCGATGCTGGCGGGCTCGACGAACAGGTCACCGAGGGTGACCTGCACCGTCTGGGCACTGGTGGCAACGCTCGAGTCGACGTTGCCGTCGGCCCGCGCCGCGAGGCCCGCGGCGAGCACTGCGAAGAACACGGCCGAGCACAGGACGGTGAAGCTGATGGTCAACCAGCCGTCGCGGCGACGGCCGGTGGTCGGCTTCAGTGGTTGCATGGCCACCGGTGGGGGGTTCGGCTGTGACATTCTGTCTTCTCCTTGATGACCGGCCGGCGCGGCTGGTAGCTCCACAATCCGCGAGAAGAACCCCTCGGGGCAGGGCCGAAGGTCCCGTACCTCATGGCCTTCGGACACGATTGGGCCGGGATTCCGTAGGCTCGGCGCAGCAGCCGACGAACTCAGGGGAAGCGCGATGCAGCTCGGAATGATCGGTGCCGGTCGGATGGGGGCCAACATCGTCCGCCGGCTCATGGCGGCGGGACACGACTGCGTGGCCTACGACGTCGACCCCACCGCGGTGACCGTGCTCGTGGACGAGGGCGCACGAGGCGCGGCGACGGTGGCCGAGTTGGTGGCGGCGCTCGACGCACCCCGTGCCGTGTGGGTCATGGTGCCGGCCGGCATCACCGGCCAGGTCATCGACGACCTCGCTGCCCACCTCGCCCCCGACGACATCGTCATCGACGGAGCCAACGGCTACTACGGCGACTCGATCATCCGGGCCCAGGGGCTCGCTGCCGACGGGATCTTTCACCTCGACATCGGCGTCAGCGGCGGGGTGTTCGGCCTCGAACGTGGGTTCTCGCTCATGATCGGTGGCGAACCCGAGGCGGCCCAGCGACTCGACCCGATCTTCGCGGCGCTCGCCCCCGGCGTCGACACCGCCGAGCGCACCATGGGCCGCACCGGCGAGCCGAGCACGGCCGAGCACGGGTACCTGCACTGCGGGCCGCCGGGCGCCGGCCACCTCGTGAAGATGGTCCACAACGGCATCGAGTACGGGATGATGGCGGCCTTCGCCGAGGGGATGAACATCCTCGAGCACACCGGCATCGCCCGCGGTCGGCCCGCCGACGATCCCGAGATAGCGCCGCTGAAGGGCCCCGAGCGCTTTCGCTACGACATCGACCTCGCGGCGGTCGCCGAGGTGTGGCGGCGGGGCAGCGTCATCTCGTCGTGGCTCCTCGACCTCACCGCCAACGCCCTCAACGCCGACCCCGAGCTCGAGGGCTTCGAGGGGCGGGTGTCCGACTCGGGCGAGGGCCGCTGGACGGTGCAGACAGCCGTCGAGCTGGGCGTTCCCGCCCACGTCATCACGGCGTCGCTCTTCAGCCGGTTCAGCTCGCGCGGCGAGTCGGCCTACGGAGATCGCCTGCTGTCGGCCATGCGCATGCAGTTCGGCGGCCACACCGAGCAGTCGCGGACGGTGGAGACGTGAGCGCAGCGCAGCGGTCCGACGCCCTCATCCTGTTCGGCATCACCGGCGACCTCTCGAAGAAGAAGCTGATCCCCGCCCTCTACCGGTTGGCCGAGGCCGACCGGCTGCCCGAGCGCGTGATCGGCGTGGCCCGCAGCGAGTGGAGCCTCGACGAGCTCCGCACCCACATGCGCGCGGCGCTGAAGGCCGCCGACGTCGAGGTCGACCACGAGGCCTTCGGCCGGCTGAGCGACCGCCTGGGGTTCGTCCAGGGCGACTACCAGGACGCCGCGACGTTCGGACGGGTCGCCGAGGCGGTCGAGGGCTGCGAACTGCCCGTGTTCTACTTCGCCATCCCGCCCGACCTGTTCGACGACGTCATCGGGGGCCTCGTCGCCAACGGCCTCCACGAGCGATCGCGCGTCGTGCTCGAGAAGCCGTTCGGGCGCGACCTCGACTCGGCTCGCGCCCTCAACGAACTGCTCCAGCGGCACTTCCCCGAGAGCTCGATCTTCCGCATCGACCACTTCCTCGGGAAGGAGGCGGTGCAGAACCTGATGGTGTTCCGGTTCGCCAACACCATCCTCGACCCGGTGTGGAACCGCTACTACGTCGACAACGTGCAGATCACGCTCGCCGAGGACTTCGGCATCGAGGGTCGCGGCCGCTTCTACGACGAGGTGGGCGCGCTGCGCGACGTGGTGCAGAACCACCTGCTGCAGGTGGTGGCGCTCCTCGCCATGGAGCCGCCGGCCACCGACGACGCCGAAGCGCTGCGCGACGAGATCGCCAAGGTCATCCGGGCCATCCGCCCGTTCGACCCGGCCGACGTGGTGCGGGGCCAGGTCGAGGGCTACCGCGACGAGGAGGGAGTGGCGCCTGACTCCGACACCGAGACCTTCGTGGCCCTGCGCGCCTACGTCGATTCGTGGCGATGGGCCGATGTGCCGTGGTACATCCGGGCCGGCAAGTCGATGGCCAGCACGGTCACCGAGGCGGTGGTCGAGCTGAAGCGGCCCCCGCGGCCCATGTTCTCGGGGGCCACCGAGGCCCCCACCCCGAACCGGCTGCGGTTCCGGATGAAGCCCGACGACCTCATCACCCTCAACATGCAGGCCAAACGTCCAGGCGAGGAACTGGCGAGCATGCCGGTCGCCCTCCTCCTCCAGGAGCAGCCCCACCTCGACGAGCTGCGGCTCGGCGCCTACGACCGGCTGCTCGACGACGCCCTCGACGGTGACCCCCGCCTGTTCTCGCGGGCCGACGCCGTCGACGCCGCCTGGCGGGCGGTGCAACCCGTGCTCGACGACCCGTCGCCCGTCGTGCCGTACGCCCCCGGCAGCTGGGGCCCCCAGGAGGCCGACCGGCTCGTCCCCGGTTCAACCTGGAACCCCTGCACCACCGAGTGACCGTGCGCTGGGGCATCGGCGGGCCGGGCGGCATCGCGGCGCGGATGGCCGCCGCCCTGGCCGACCTCGACGACGCCGAGGTCGTCGCGGTCGGGTCTCGATCGGCCGAACGGGCCGCCGCGTTCGCCGAACGCTTCTCGATCGCCCACGCCCACGACAGCTACGCCGAGCTGTGCGCCGACCCCGACGTCGACATCGTCTACGTCGCGGCACCACACAGCGTGCACCGCGACCTCACCGTCGGCGCTCTCGAGGCCGGCAAGCACGTGCTCTGCGAGAAGGCGTTCGCGGTCAACGCTGCGCAGGCTCGCCAGATGGTCGGCACCGCCGAGCGGACCGGCCGGTTCCTCATGGAGGCCATGTGGACCTGGTTCCTCCCTCCGATCGTCGAGGTGAAGCGGCGGGTCCTCGCCGGCGCCATCGGCGAGGTGCGGGTGGTGCAGGCCGACTTCGCCATCTCGGTTCCCGGTGACGTCGGACGCCACCGAGAGCTGGCGCTCGCCGGCGGAGCGCTGCTCGACCTCGGCATCTACCCGGTGGCTCTGGCCCGTCTCATCCTGGGCGAACCGACCGAGGTGCGGGCCCTCGGCCACCTCGGCCCCACCGGCGTCGACGCCAACCTGGCCGCCGTGCTCTCCTACGACGACGACGCCCTGGCCGTGTTCCACACCGGGCTCGACGCCCGCAGTTCGCTCACGGCCCAGATCGTCGGCACCGATGGCATCATCCGCATCGATGCGCCGTTCTGGTGCCCGAGCGGGTTCACCCTCGATCGCCACGACGGCGCACCCGAGCGCGTCGAGATCTCCCACACAGGTCTGGCCCACGAGGCCGCGCATGCCATGGCTCGCATCGCCGACGGACATCTCGAATCCGATGTGATCCCCTTGGCCACCAGCGTGTCGATGATGGAGACCCTCGACGAGATCCGACGACAGGTGGGGCTCGTCTACCCGGCCGACGAAGCGTCCGCCTAGCATCGCCCGGCGTGCCCGCTGCCGTTGGCGGGCACCTGCCGCAACAGGAAGGTGTCCGGATGCCTGAGGTCCCCATGGTCGTCGAGTCCTCCGAGGTCGCTCCCGATGGCGACAGGCCCGCGGGCTACCGCGTCGTGGTGACCGGCGAGATCGATGTCGCCTCCGCACCTGCGCTCGGCGCGAAGTTCGACGAGCTCATCGAGGCCGGCGCCCTCCTGGTCGTCCTCGACTCCTCGGGTGTCGAGTTCGTCGACTCGTCAGGCCTGAGGGCCCTCGTCGCCGCCAGCAACCAGCTACAGGAAGCCGGCGGACAGCTCCTCATCGAGGGCATGAGCGGTGCCATGCAGAAGACGCTCGAGGTGAGCGGTCTGCTCGAGCGATACCGCAACGCCGCCTCCAGCTGACGAACCCAGCGCCGACCGGCCCACCGGTAGGGTGCGGACGTGCTCGCCGCCATCATCGTCCTCGCCGTCGTCGCCGGGATCCTCACGGTGCTCCTCGTCGTCGAGCGGCGGCGCCGCACCCAGCAGGAAGCGGCTGCCCAGTCCGAGATCCAGCGGCTCCTCGCCGACGCCGAGTCGACCGCCGGCTCCCTCGCCGAGGCAACGGCACGTGCCGATACCGCCGAAGCCGTCGCCGAGGAAGCAGCCGCCGTGGCCGAGGCGGCGAGCGCGCGGGCGGTTGAAGCCGACGACGAACGGCAGGCGGCGTTCACCGACCTCGCCGGCATCCGCAGCGAGCGCGACTCGCTCGCCCAGGAGCTGGCCGCGGCCGTCGCCGAA
>JAENWR010000036.1 GCA_016649895.1 Acidimicrobiia bacterium
CCCGCCACCGTTCGCAACGAGATGGCGGTGCTCGAGACCGAGGGCTACCTCGTGCAACCGCACACCAGCGCCGGCCGCATCCCCACCGACAAGGGCTACCGCTTCTTCGTCGACACGCTCACCGAGCCCGGTCGCCTGGGCAACGCCGAGACCCAACAGGTGCGCTCGTTCTTCGCCAAGGCCCACGGCGAGCTCGAAGCCATGTTGGCCGACACCAGCCGGCTGCTCTCGAACATCACCCACCACGCCGCCGTGGTGGTGGGCCCGCCCCACGAGGTCGCCACCCTCCGGTCGATCCAGCTCGTGGGCCTGTCGGCTCGCATCGTCCTGCAGGTGGCGGTGCTGTCCAACGGAGCGATCCACAAGCAGACCCTCGAGCTCGACACCGACGTCGACGACACCCAGCTGGCCACGGCGTCGAGCCACCTCAGCCAGCACCTGGTGGGTTCGTCGGTGGCAACGCTCGGCGCAGTTCCGCCGTCGGGTGATGCCCACGTCGACACGCTGGTCACCACGGCGCAACGGGCGCTGAGCAGCCACGACGACGAGCCCGACTCGTTGTTCGTCGGTGGCACGTCGCTGATGGCCGGCTCGTTCGAGGCGGTCGACACCATCCGCCAGGTGCTCACGATCCTCGAACAGCAGATCGTCGTCGTGGCGCTCTTGCGCGACGTCCTCGACCGGGGCCTCACCGTGGCCATCGGTTCCGAGACGGGGGTCGAGCCCCTGGCAGAATGCTCCCTTGTCGTCGCTCCCTACGAGGTCGACGGCGAGGGCGTCGGCACCATCGGCGTCCTCGGTCCCACCCGCATGAACTACCCGCAGGCACTGGCCGCGGTCGCTGTCGTCAGCCAGCGCCTGGGCCACCGTCTGAGCGAGGGCTGATGTCAGATCTGTACGAGCTCCTGGGGGTCACCCGCGGGTCGACCGCCGAGGAGATCAAGAAGGCGTACCGGCGCATGGCGCGCCAGCTGCACCCCGACGCCAACCCTGATGATCCCGCTGCCGAGGCGAGTTTCAAAGAGGTTGCCCACGCCTACGAGGTGTTGTCCGATCCCCAGAAGCGCCGACGCTACGACCAGTTCGGCGACGCCGGCCTCGGCAACGGCGGAGGCGGCGGCGCGCCGTTCGACGGCGCGGGCGGCTTCGGCGACATCTTCGACGCGTTTTTCGGTGGCGGCGGTCCCTTCGGTGGGGGAGGAGCCGGCCGCAACCAGCGTCCCACCGGCCCGGCTCGCGGTCCCGATCTCGAAGCCGTCGCCACCATCGACTTCCGCGACGCCGTCTTCGGCTGCCAGACCGAGGTCGAGGTGCGCACCGCCATCGCCTGCGACACGTGCGAGGCCACCGGCGCCAGGCCGGGTACCTCGGTCACCACCTGCTCGGCGTGTGGCGGTAGCGGTCAGGTGCGGCGGGTGCGCCAGTCGGTGCTCGCCAGGTGGTCACCGCCGGACCGTGCACCACCTGCAACGCCAGCGGCCAGATCATCCCCGAGCCGTGCGACACGTGCGGTGGCGAGGGTCGCAAGGTCGTCGGAAAGACCTACACCGTCGACATCCCTGCCGGCGTCGACACCGGATCCACGTTGCGACTCACCGGCCGCGGGGCGGTGGGCGCTCGCGGTGGCGGCGCCGGCGACCTGTACGTACACCTCCAGGTGCGGTCCGACGACCGCTTTGAGCGGGTCGGCAACGACCTGCTCCACGAGCTCCAGCTGTCGATGCCGCAGGCCGCGCTCGGTACCCACCTCAACTTCGAGACCCTCGACGGCGACGAAAACCTGCTGGTGCCGTCGGGCACGCAACCCGGCAAGGTGTTCCGCCTGCGAGGCCGAGGGGTCCCGAGCGTCGACGGGCGCGGCCGGGGCGATCTGTTGGTGCGCATCGCCGTCGACGTGCCCACCAAGCTCAGCGACGACCAAGACCAGCTCCTACGCCAGTACGCCGCGGCGATGGGCGACGAAGTGTCACCGACCGACGAGAGCTTCTTCGCCAAGATCAAGTCGGCGTTCAAGTAGGCCGCGATGGCCAGCGTTCGATCAGTACCGCTCGGAGGACCCGACGGGCAGGGTGGCCCGCACGTGTTCGTCGACGACCTCGCCAGGCCGGTGCTCACGTCGGCCGACCGCCACCACCTGGAGAAGGTCGTACGGATGCGAGCTGGCGACCCGCTCACGGCGTCCGACGGGCGAGGCGGTTGGCGCCCGTGCCGGTTCGGCGATCCGCTCGAGGTGAGCGGCGAGGTGCAGGTCGCTGGTCGACGGTCGCCGGAGATCACCATCGCGTTCACACCGGTGAAGGGCGATCGCCCCGAATGGGTGGTGCAGAAGCTCACCGAGCTCGGAGTCGACACCATCGTGGTGCTGCGCACCGAGCGATCGGTGGTGCGGTGGGACGACGAGCGGGCCGTCCGCCAGCTCGAGCGGTTTCGCCGGATAGCCCACGAGGCGGCGATGCAGTGCCGCAGGTGTCACCTCCCCGAGGTCGAGGGCGTGTTGGGCGTGGCCGAGGTGGCCGGTTGGCCGGGGGTGGCGCGCGCCGACATGGGGGGTCGGCCGGCCGCTCTGGGGCGCCCGGTGGTTCTGATCGGACCCGAGGGCGGCTGGACCGACGCGGAGTGTGAACTCGTCCCCGACGCCATAGGTCTGGGGGACTACGTGTTGCGGGCCGAGACGGCTGCGCTCGCCGCCGCGACGGTGCTCACGGCGCAGCGCGGCGGTTCGACCCTGAACCGCGACGTCTGAACACACTCTGTGATAGAACTTCTCACGCAGTGCGGTTGCTCGTCACTCGACTTGCGACCCCTTGAGAGCACGGGGCCAACGGCCCGAACCGCGTGGAGCACAGATGAGCATGGACAGCGAGTCGGCCGACCCGGAAGGGATCTCGGCAGGTTACGGGCGTCGCGTCGGCGAGCGCCTTCGTGCCATCCGCCGCCAGAAGCGAGTGTCGCTCCAGGACGTCGAGGCCGAATCTGGCCAGGAGTTCAAGGCATCGGTGCTCGGCGCGTACGAGCGCGGTGAGCGCGCCATCTCGGTGCCGCGCCTCCAGCGCCTGGCTCGCTTCTACAACGTGCCGGTCGACCAGCTGCTGCCCCGCGACGATGGTCCCGGGTTCGACGCCAATGGCGCCGTGGTTGACCTCACCGCGCGGCCGCTACCCGAGCCACAGGCCGCGATCACCATCGACCTCACCCGGCTCGACGCCATCACCGGCCCCGAAGCCGCCATGCTCAACCGGTTCCTCACCATGATCCAGGTCGAGCGCCAGGACTTCAACGGCCGGGTGCTCACCATCCGCCGCGATGACCTTCGTGCCATCGCGTGCATCCTCGGGATCGACGTGGAGCAGGCGGCCAGGCGGCTCGCCGTGATGGGCGTCGCCAACGGGCAGGACTGAACCGAGGCCTCATCGCACCGCCGGCAGCATCAGCTCGATGCCGGGGTAGATGAGGTCCGGGTTGTCGGGCGACGGCAGCCGGTCGTGGTTGGCCACGACCAGTTCGTGGACGTAGGCGCCGGTCTCTCGCGACGACGGGGGGCGACCGAGGCTGGCGCCCAGGTGCTCGTCGGCGATGCGCCACAACGTGTCGCCGGGCATCGTTCGATGCAGGGCGATGGAGCTGGTGGCCGTGGTGTGGGTGGGGGCCACCGCGGCCCGTTCGGGTGAGGGTGACGGCGTACCGAGGAACGTGAGGGTGGCGGCCACCAGGCCGGTGTCGACCGCCTGGGCCGATTCGGATTGCGCCGGCGCCCTGGCCGACGAGGTCGTGGTGGGGCCGGAGGTGGCCACCGACTGCTGCTGGATGGCCTCGTGATGGGGCCCCACACCCGGGTGTGGCGACGTCGTCGCAGGATCGGCGATGCGCGAGGTCGAGCGACGCGACATGGTGACCACGACGGGTGCGTCCGCTCGCTCGTCGGTGCTGTCGCTGGCCGCGGTGTCGACGGGGGCGGGTTGGGCCATGGCCGGCGAGGCGGTGAGCACCGGCGCGAACATGGTGGGTACGGCAAGGGTGCCGAGCGTGACCGGTCGGAGCGCCATCGTGCGCCACGCCACCGGCGCCAGGCGGCGAGCGAGCGCGGTGAGTGGCCGGATGCCGATGATGCTGCCGATCAACTCGAGTGCCGTCACCACGAGTAGGTAGCCGCAGACGATCATGGCGATGGCGTGGAGGATGACGCCGAGTGCGAGCGCCGGGTCGGTGGAGGCCCACCAGTCGAGCACCGCGAGGGGTTCGGTGGGCGGTGCGGGCAACGTCTGGCCGGCGGCGGACAGCAGCGCGGCGGCAGCGAGGAGGCCGGCGAGGGCCGTGAGGCGGACGCGGATCGGATGGGTCATGGTGTGGTCTTCCCGGAGATGTCGATGACGTGGCGGATGCCCCAGTCGTCGAGTGCGACCAACTGGTGGCAGCCGTCGGCGTTCGGTTCGGCGAGGAGCTGGCGCGGGGCGTCGATGCGCTGGATGGCGGAGGCGTTCGCCGAGCTGGCTGCGGAGGCCCACTGGTCGAACACGAAGATGTGGCCCTCGGCGAGGTCGACGAACGCCGGACGCACGTGGCCGTCGCACGCGAAGTCGCCGATGGCCACGGCAGCGTGCGGAAGGTCGATCTGGAACTCGGCGTCGGGCAGGGTCAACACGCCGGCGGCGAGCGTGAGGGGGACGGGGCACGGGCGCCCGTCGGCGGTGGCGGCAGCTGCGTCGGTGGCGACCGAGCAACCTGTAACGCTGGCGAAGGGATCTACGTCGGTCGCCACCTCGACGTGCTCCCCCGGCGGGGTCGTCGCCGTGGTGGTCGTGGTGGTCGACGCGGTGGTGGCAGTGGTGGCGCCCAGCGAGGTGGTGGTGCTGTTGGGCATCGTCGTGGGCGAGAGGCCGGCGGGGGCAGGGGCGGCGGCGAGCCCGTCTGACGGGCTGGAGTCGAGCTCGACGGTGTCGCCGCCGCCCCAGAAGAGTGCCGAGATGGCGAGGACCACCACGACCACGCCACTGCACGCTCCAGCGAGGGGCAATCCTGGGAGCTGGATGGACGGCACCGGCACTCGACCGGACCGTTGCTCGCGTCGGTGGGCGACGATCCTCACCGTGCGGCCCCATCGCTGGTTCGACCCCCAGGGTCGCCTCGGGCACGGTGGTGCGGATGGCGTCGGCGAACTGGCGCGCCGACGGCCGCCGCGCCGGATCGTCGGAGGTGGCCTGGTCGGCGAGGTTGAGGAGTGCGCCCCGGTGCTGGCCCGCAGGAGCGCGCGCCGCACCCCAACGGCGGGCGGGTGGCCATTCCATGGCCACCGGTGTGGGCGCCACGAGATCGCGTAGCATCGCGCCGAGCGCCGCGACGTCGTCGGCGGGACGGGTGGCGCTGGTGGCCGCTGGCGGGTTGCCCGACGCCACCTGGGCATCGGCGAAGCCGCAGAGGACGGGTCGGCCGTCGGCGGCCAGGATGACGTGGTCGGCGGTGATGCGGCCGTGGCGGAGGCCGAGGTGGTGCAAGTCGGCCACGGTGGTGGCGAGGGCGGCCACGAGCCCGGCCGCTCGCGCCGGGTCGACCGGCCCGATCGTGGAGAGGGTGCGCGACCCGGCGAAGCGGGTGCGCAGCCGGACCGATCCGTCGGCCTCCCGCCGAGCCGGTTCGACCAGGCTCACGACGCCCGGATGACACGCCGCCCCGAGCATGCGCCCCTCGTGTTCGAGGCGTGCGGCGGCGAGGCCATGGGCGGTCTTGGTCACGGTAGGTCGACTGCCATCGGTGTCGACCTCGAGGGTCGTGCGATCTTCCACACCGCTGATGATGGTGGATGCGTCCCGACATATCAAGAGACAATGAAAGAACATGAAGGATACGCCCATCCGTCGACACCACAGGGGGTGGAGCCCACCGGCCGCAGGGCTAACGTCGACGGCTCCATGTCTCGCTCGGTCCGCCTCCGTCGTTGGCAGAAGGAAGCCCTCGATCTGCTCGAGCAGCACGGTGAACCCGACTTCCTCGCGGTGGCCACCCCGGGAGCCGGCAAGACGACCTTCGCCCTGGCGGCCGTGATCCGCCACCTCGCTGCCCACCCACGTCACCAGGTGGTGGTGGTGGCGCCGACGAGCCACCTGAAGACCCAGTGGGCCAGGGCAGCGGCGGCGCTCGGCATCCACCTCGAACCGGCGTGGTCGTCGATCGGCGGTGACCTGCCGGGCGACATGCACGGCATCGCCGTCACCTACCAGCAGGTGGCCGCCAACCCCGACGCCCTCCGCCGTCACTCCGGCCGCTTCATGGTGGTGCTCGACGAGCTGCACCACGCCGGCGACGAGCGGGCGTGGGGCACTGCGGTGCGCTCGGCGTTCGAGGCTGCGCCGCAGCGGCTGTCGCTGTCGGGCACGCCGTTTCGCTCCGACACCCACGCCATCCCGTTCGTCCGCTACGTCGCCGACGAGGCCGTGCCCGACTTCGACTACGGCTACGAGGCGGCCCTCGTCGACCGGCGTGTGGTGCGTCCCGTGTACTTCCCTGCCATCGGCGGGTTCATGGAGTGGACAGCCCCCGACGGCACCACCAACGCGGCGAGCTTCGACGACGCCCTCGATGTCACCCGCTCGTCGCAGCGGCTGCGCACCGCCCTCAGCCTCGACAGCGAATGGCTGCCGACGGTGCTCACCCAGGCCAACGAGCGGTTGATGGAGCTGCGGCGCGAGCAGCCTGATGCCGGTGGGCTGGTGGTGGCCACCGACCAGGACCACGCCAGGGGCATCGCCGAGCTGCTACGGGCCCGCCACCGCGTCACCGCCATGGTGGTCACCTCCGATGACCCGCTGGCGTCGTCTCGCATCGCGGCGTTCGCCGACGGCAACGTGCCGTGGCTGGTGGCGGTGCGCATGGTGTCCGAAGGCGTCGACATCCCGCGGCTACGCCTCGGCGTCTTCGCCACCACCACGACCACCGAGCTGTTCTTCCGCCAGGTCGTCGGCCGCTTCGTGCGCCACACCGGCGGGCTCGCCCGCCAGGAGCGGGCATGGCTGTTCATCCCCGACGACTCGCGGCTGCGGCACTACGCGGCCACCATCGCCGAGCAGCGCCGCCACAGCCTGCGGCGCGACTGGGAGAAGGGCGAGCGGCCCGAGCTCGACGAGGACCCCACCGCCCTCGACGACGTGCCGGGCGAGCAGGAGCAGATGTCGCTGTTCCAGGTGCTGTCGGCCGAGGTGACCAACACCGGCTCGGGCCTGTCGGTCTTCGACGACGACGCCGATCTCGAGAACGCCGACGACGACGAGGACACGAGCGTGCCGGTGGAGCTGCCACCCCCGCCGCCTCCCGGTCGCAGCCGGTCGCTCATCGCCACCGATGGCCGGCCGCTGTCGGAGGTGAAGCAGGAGCTGCGCACCATCAACGCCGACCTCGCCCGCCGGCTCGCCCGGTTCGCCGGGACCACGCACAAGGAGGTGAACATCCGCCTCAACCAGGCGGCGGGCATCCGGCGCATCGCCGACGCCACCGCCGACCAGCTGCAACAGCGGGTGGTCGAAGCCGAGAAGTGGCTGGCGAGCCTCTAGCTCGTCGGCCAGCTGGCGTCAGGCCGCTTGGGTGGCGGTGACCCCGGAATCCGCCGGAGACAACTCCGCCCATGCTGCCCGGGTAGCACCAGGGGCATGGTCCGGCTCGCTTCGCCCGGTGGAGGTGAAGGCGGGCGTGCTCCGCCGGGGGTGAGTGAGGTGTCACCTGGACGGGCGACGCGGGTGCCTGTGCTCGTCTATGACGACTTCGGCCAGTTCCGCATCTGGAGCCAGACCCTGCTCGGACCGAGGTCGTGAGTAAGGACCGGAGAGCCTTCGCCGAGCTGCTGGACGATCCCGTCGCCCCCAATCCCCCTGGGGGCAGCTCAGACGTGCTGCACGGGCGGAGGCTCGGTGCTGACGATGCCGACGGGGAGCGCTGCCATGGTGATCCCCTTCCAGCGGAGACCGCGGCGGGGCGCTGTCTGGGTTTTCTTGGTTCGGCCGCCGACCGAACCAAGGAGGCCGATCGGGAGAGATCCACAATCCCTTCCCCATAGTCGCTTATCCTCCTACAGTGACCTCCCCACCCCAGCAGACCGCCTCTACCGGAACGCGTCGCGCCGCCGCTGCCTCCGGAGCCACGGAGGTCGGTCATGCCTAGGGGACGAGGAGCGCAGACGAGACGGCGGCCGGAGCATGACGAGGTCAGGCTACCGACGATCGAAAAGTTGATCGAGGGAGGTTGGTCGGACGGGCAGATCATCTTTCAACCCGAGTGGCGCGTACCGCGTACGCCCAGCCAGGCAAGCCGTCGGGAAGCTGGTCACTCGTTTGACGGGTACCCCTCAGACATCGTCATCTTCGAGTCCGACGAGACGGCGGGCGAGTGGGAGCACCTGCTCATCCTGTTTGAGCTGAAGGCGCCGAACCACCAGGAGGGTCGAAATCAGCTGGAGATTCTCCTCAGTCTTGAGCCACGGGCTCGTATGGGGTTCTGGACCAATGGCACCAACACGCTTGCTCTCTACCGCCGGGCCGACGGCACCTTCGAATCAGTCGCCGAAGCGCCTCTGCCACGCGCCGATGACAACCTTTCGCTTCCGGCCGTTAAGCCGCTTGTCTGGGGCGACCTCGAAGAGGTTGGCAGAAAGACCCTTCAAGACAAGTTGGAGCGGGTCTTCGGTAGCATCGTCGCGCGCGATACCCGCTCGACCCGATCCGATGAACGTCTCAACCATCTTTGCAATCTTCTGCTCGTCAAGCTCGAGTCCGACAAGCGAGCCAAGGCGCAGCAGTCATCAGCTGTCGTCTTCCAGCCCCGGGAGACCGAGCATGGCACGGCGGCAGCGATGCGAGAGGCATATTTAGATCTTAGGCGGACGCAGCTTGAGATCTTTTCAGGGTCGACCGATAGCGAGCTACGTCTTGATGACCACTCGATTCACGAGGTGGTTTACGAATTGGCGAACCTTCGACTAGTTGATGTGTCGGCCGAGACTATTGCCCAGGCGTTCCAAGTATTCCGCTCGACCAACTTGAAGGCAGGGGAGGGTCAATACTTCACTCCGCACCGAGTTATCGCAAGCGCAGTGGCGCTTATGGATATCAACTACGACGACAAAGTCGTCGATCCTGCATGCGGCACGGGTGGGTTCCTTGTTGAAGCCTACCTTTCACTGGGGCGAAATAGCCCAGGTCTGAGTGACGCTGACCTCCGTTCCTGGGCCCACCGGCGGCTCTATGGCGTGGACAAGGATGACATTAGCGTAAAGCTAACGCGCGCAATCATGCAGATCACCGGGGATGGTTCGGCTAACGTGTATGTGGGCGACTCTATTCGGGAGCACGCGTGGCCAATTGACTATCCTTCACTTGTTGACCCACTAAAGGACGAGCAATTCACCTGCGTGATTACCAATCCTCCGTTTGGTCGAGACTTGAAGGTGGACAAACGTGACGCTCGGAGGTCGGGATACACAATCTCGGCTGCAGCGAGCAGCCGCACCGGAGAGTACAAGGATCTCGAACTCGGCCTTGTCTTCCTAGAGCGCGCTTGGCGGCTCCTCGCAGTGGGTGGTCGCCTAGGCATCATCCTGCCTGAGACGTACTTCTTCTCAACGACGTACGCCTGGCTGCAGCATTGGTTGGATTCTCGCTTCATACTCAGAGGCATGCTGAATATTCCCATGGAAGCATTCCAGGGATTCTGCCGGGCGAAGACCAACTTCTACGTCTTTGAGAAAAAGGATCTACTCGATGCATAGGCCGAACTGGTTCAAAGATGGGCGGGTGCTGGTGTCGAGCGCCCCGACCTGTGGAATCAACAAGGACGGGCTCGACCAATTCGTCGTCGATGTTGCGACGGGCACTCGTGGGGACCGCCTCGACGATCAACTCTCCATCGATGTGAGGGCGGTTCTTGACGGGAAGACTACGAGTACTGCACGGTTTGTCAGGTCGGAGGAGATTGCTCGTGACTGGAGGGTTGTACCGAACTATTTCGATCAACGGCACGAACGGCAGTTCGCTGCGTTCGTCAAGAGAGAGCTCGAGGGATGGGAGACTGCGAGTCTCGGAGAGCTCATTGACGACGGCTGTATTCTCCGACGCGACGGGCACGGAAGCCCATCGCTAGATCAACGAGTCGGAAGTGTTCCGTACATTAAGGTTTCGGATCTCCGGGCTGGGTTCGTAAATATCAACCCGACCAACCTCATTCCGGTGCCCCTGGCCAAGTCGATGTGGCGTGGCGACTCCTCGGGGCTTCAGGCATGGGATCTGCTTTGTCCTGAGCGCGCAAGCAAGAACATCGGTGACTTCTGCGTACTGATGCCTGGACAGGAGCAGATCATCGTCACCCGAGAGGTCATCATCCTCCGCGTGCTCGAGCGTGCAAACTTTGACCCCTTTTTCTTGATGTGGGCTCTGACCCTGAAGGTTGTTCGTCAGCAGTGGAATCGAATCATATTCATGCAAACCAACCGTGAGGATGCAGGTCACCGATATCGGGAGATCAGAATCCCGATTCCCCCGTCGACGGAGATCGCAGCTGACATCTCTACGCCATTCCGCACTTACTACCAGAGCTTGGCGGAGCACCGAACGCAGCTCGCGCAGTATCTCGCCGAGGATGGGCGCCACCACTACTTTGTGAATCCGGATTGAGCGGGTCGGTCCTGTGGTTGGCGGTCCGACCGGGTCGAATCGGTATAGAAAGGACGAGCTTCGCTATAGAGGCGGCCAGGGAGAGGTCTGGATCGGACGCCGCGTTTCTGACGAGCGGCTGGTAGCGATCAAGTACCTTCACGACAACCCAGCGAGTGCTGACCCTCAGAGTGATCGCCGGCGGTTCATTCGGGAGATTCGTTGTCAGACGAATCTCCAGCACCCGAATATCATGTCGATCCTTGCGAGCAACACTAAGGCGCGACCCCCTTGGTATGCCATGCCGTGGGCTGACACGTCTCTACGTGGTTTTCTGGTCCTCGGCGGTGGCCCTCTTTCCGAGGAAGACGCGCTCGCAATTTTCCGGGACATTCTCTCTGCCATCGAGTTCGCGCACCAGGAAGGCATCCTTCACAGGGACCTCAAGCCAGAAAACGTCCTGAGGTTCGAGGGTCGTTGGTGCGTCTCGGATTTCGGGCTGAGCCGTCTACTTGATTCGGACAGCACGACTCTGACTTTCACCAACGCAGCTCTCGGCACGGTAGCATATAGCGCTCCCGAGCAGTTCAGCGATGCACATTCGGCTGACGCCCGGTCTGACGTATATGCACTCGGCAAGATCCTTTACGAGATGCTTACCGGAAAGATGCCCTTTCCGAGCCTCGACTTGTCTCAATTGCCGTCCCGATACCGTCACATTGTTTCCCGCTGCATTGCCGATGAGCCGGGGGATAGGTATCAGACGGTGGTTGATTTGTTGCGGCAGATCGAAACCCTTGTCGAGTCGCCCAGCGACCTCGAGCCGCCGCTTCAGCGGGCCCAGATGTTGCTTGATAAAGCAGCCCGTAAGTTCGCCGCGCTTGCTGAGATCGACCGCATCCTTACTGAATACGCCACTGACGAGGTGCTGTACACCAAACTAGTGCCGTACCTTCCAAGGCCCGTACTCGAAAGCTACTATAAGCGTCATAGGCAGAGTCTTTTCAGCGTATTGCGGCAGTTTGATTTGTACATATCCGGTGGTCTTCCCTGGTCATATACCGACACTGTGGCGGACTTCATGAGGCACGTGTTCGATATCTGTGAGGAGGAGGAGATACGTCGTCTGGTCCTAAAGCGTGTCCTGCTCATGGGATCAGATCATCATAGATTTCATGTTCGTGATGTATTCATCAGCCTTGTAATGAGGAGGAGCGACGAGAGCCACGTCATGATGGTCAGCGAATTGCTTGCCACCTATCCAGTGGCCACGGCTTTCGTGGCGGAGTTTCTTCGGGGGCAGTCAATTCCAGAGGTAATTCGGCGGGCTCTGGACTAGCCGTCGAGCGCCTCCGGAGGTTGCATAGGAGCGTCGACGCTCCGCTGGCCGGCTCCAAATAGCCGGGAGGCGGGTTGCGGACTGTCAGGGGGTTTCAGGGTCCCTTGCGGAAATTGCGCACGTTGGGCCGACGAGGTCTACGCTGGATCTCATGACCGACGAGATCCGCTGGCTGTCGACCGGTGAGGCCGCGCGACAGCTGGGCATCACCACCCGCACCCTGTACCGGTTCATCGACGAAGGGAAGCTGCCCGCGTACCGCTTCGGGCGCGTGATCCGGCTCCAGGAAACGGAGGTGCACGCCTTCATCGAGACCTGTCGCATCGCGCCTGGCTCGCTGGTGCACCTCTACCCCGACCTCGTCGACACCGCGAGCACGGCCTCCGACACCGAGGCCAACCGCACGTAGACCAGCGCTCCGCGCTCGGGCCGCACCATCACCAGGTCGCGTCCGATGGCTCGGAGCTCACCCTCGACGGCGCCGCCACCGCGGGTCACAAGGGTGATCTCGGGTCTGTCGTCGACGGCATGGCTCAACAGGTCGGCCATGGTGGTGGGGTCGTCGCCGACGCGGTGGCCCACGGGGTTCACCGGGGCGTGGCCGATGTCGGTGGCCTGCACGGTCGCCACCGCGTCGATGGCCACGATGATTCGGGTGCTGCCGGCGTGGAGCACGACCACCTCGGCGCCCGCTCCCACCGCGATGCCCGTGTGCCGTCCTCCGCCGACGGTTGTGAGGGTGATGACCGAACGCCGCTCGGCGTGGTCGACCAGCACTCCGCACATCGTGGCGTCGTCGGCCGCCTGGCGCCGGAGCCAGTGCTCGCGGCGTCGGAGCTGGCTCGCGGCCTCGATGCGGAGTTGGCTCGCCCACCGCTCGGTGCCGTCGCCGAAGCCTGGAGGCGCAGGTGAGATCTCGGTTGTGCTGTCGTCATCGCCCCGCCGCTCGCCGTATGGTTCGCGCCCGTGACGTGACGTGTCGCCCGTCACTTCGTTTGACCCTACAGCGTCACACGTCATCCATCTAGGCCCAATGACCTATACGCCGTCCGGTCGTGGGATGGCAGCAGGATTCCCGCGACGGCGCAGCGGCGTGGCGATACGCTGGCGACCCACGCGATGAAAGCAGCGATGTCAGATCCACAGGTGAAGATCAGCGTCCCCGGCAACCACCTCATGGCCGGCCTGCTCGGCGAGCGCGACGAGCTCCTCCGCCTGGTCGAGGGGGCATTCCCCAACTCGACCATCCACGTCCGGGGCAACGAGGTCACCGCGGTCGGCCCGGGTGCCGAGGTCATCGGCCGCATCTTCGAAGAGCTCGTGTTGCTCCTCGAGCAGGGCCAGGCTCTGGAGGTGGCCAACGTGCGCCGCACCATCGACATGGTGGGGGCCGACGAAAGGCCATCGGAGGTGTTCGCCACCGAGGTCGTTCGCACCTCGAAGGGTCGATCCATCCGCCCCAAGTCGAGCGGGCAGAAGCGCTACATCGACGCCATCCGCGACAACGTCATCACCTTCGGCGTGGGCCCGGCGGGCACCGGCAAGAGCTGGCTGGCCGTCGCCGCCGCCGTGCACGCCCTGCAGACCAAGCAGGTCGAGCGCATCATCCTCACCCGACCGGCGGTCGAGGCCGGAGAGCGCCTCGGCTTCCTCCCCGGCGACCTCATGGCCAAGGTCGACCCCTACCTGCGACCCCTCTACGACGCCCTCTACGACATGGTCGACGCCGAGGGTGCCCAGAAGCTCCTCGACCGTGCCACCGTCGAGGTGGCGCCGCTCGCCTTCATGCGTGGCCGCACGCTCAACCACAGCTTCATCATCCTCGACGAGGCGCAGAACACCACGCCCGAGCAGATGAAGATGTTCCTCACCCGCATCGGCTTCGGCTCGAAGGCCGTCATCACCGGCGACAGCACCCAGGTCGACGTGCAGGGCGGGCGCAGCGGGCTGGTGGGGCTCGAGAAGGTGCTCACCGGCATCGAAGGGCTGTCGTGGGTGAACCTCGACAGCAGCGACGTGGTGCGCCACCGCATCGTGCAGGACATCGTCGACGCCTACGAGCGCGCCGACGCCAGCAAGGCTGCTGCCAGCCGGACGGCAGAGCGACGGCAGGACGAGCACCAGGAGCGACAGTCGTGATCAAACCCGCCAAACCCGAACCTCCGAGTACCGAGCGTCCGCCGGACGGTGGGGTCGAGGTGTTCGTCACCGACGAACAGACCGATCACCCCATCGACACCGACCGGTGGGCGCAACTCGCCACCCACGCCCTCGCCGAGCGTGGTGTGCGGCGAGGTGAGCTATCGCTGACGTTCGTCGACGAAGCCACCATCGCCGAGCTCAACGCCGAGCACATGGGCGCCGATGGCCCCACCGACGTGCTCTCCTTCCCCCTCGACGATGGTGACGACGCGGCGGGCACCGATCCGCGGGTGCCCGTGCTCCTCGGCGACGTCGTCATCTGCCCGGCGGTCGCCGCCGCCAACGCCCCAGCGCACGCCGCCGGCGCGGTCGAGCCCCACCCCGGCCACCCCACCCACGACGGCTCACTCGGTTCTGAGCTGTCGCTGCTCGTCGTGCACGGTGTGCTGCACGTGCTGGGCCTCGACCACGCCGAGCCCGATGAGACCGCCGAGATGCACGCCGCCGAGCGGGCGATCCTCGCCGGTGGCGCCCCGTCCGGATCGGCCCTCCGATGACCGACGGCGCCATGCTGGGCATCGCCGGAGTGGTCGTGCTCGTGCTCTCGGCTGGGGTACTCGCCATGGCCGAGACGAGCCTCACCCACCTGGGTCGCGCCCGCGCGAGGGCGCTCGAGGAGGAGGAGGTCGCGGGTGCGCGCCTCCTCAGCCAGATGCTCGACAACCGCGAGCAGTACCTCAACCCGGTGCTGCTGCTGGTACTCATCTGCCACCTCTCGTCGGCCACGATCATCGCGGTGTTGGCCGATCACCGATGGGGCCTCCAAGGCGTGCTCGGCGCACTGGCCGTGGAGATCATCGTCGTCTTCGTCGTGGCCGAGGCGGCGCCCAAGACCTGGGCGCTCCAGGCGCCCAGCCGCTCGGCGGTCGTCGCGGCCCCTCTCGTGCGCACCCTCGCCGGATTCCCCCCACTGAGGTGGGTCACCGGGCTCCTCGTCGGCATCGCCCGCCTCCTCGTGCCCGGTCGCACCCGGGTGCAGGGACCGGCCGTGTCCGAAGGGGAGCTGCTCGCCTTCGCTGGCGTGGCCGCCGAGGAATCGGTCATCGACAGCGACGAGCAGGAGCTCATCGAGTCGATCATCGAGTTCGGTGACACCGTGGTCCGTGAGGTCATGGTGCCCCGACCCGACATGGTCACGGTGTCGGCCGACTACCGGGTGGCCGACGTGATGGAGATCGTGGTGATGAACGGCTTCAGCCGCATCCCCGCCTACGGAAACGGCATCGACGACGTCGTCGGCATCGCCTATGCCAAGGACCTCATGCGGGCCGATCTCGACCAGCGCTCGAACGACCCCGTTCGCACGGTTCTGCGGCCGGCCCACTTCGTGCCCGAGTCGAAGCACGTGGCGTCGCTGCTGCGCGAGATGCAGGCCGAGCAATACCACATCGCCATCGTCGTCGACGAGTACGGCGCGGCCGCCGGCCTCGTCACCCTCGAGGACCTCATCGAGGAGCTCGTCGGCGAGATCGTCGATGAGTTCGACGTCGAGGACCCGATGATCGAACCGCTCGCCGGCGGCAACGTGCGGGTCAACGCGCGGCTCGCGGTCGACGAGCTCAACGAACTGCTCGGGGCCCATCTACCCGAGGGCGACTGGGACACCGTCGGCGGGCTCGTGTTCGACATGCTCGGCCACGTCCCCGTCGAGGGCGAGGCGGTCGAGGTCGACGGCTTCCGGCTGCGGGCCGACAAGGTGCAGGGCCGCCGCATCGGCCGGGTGCGCGTCGAGCGCATACCCGTCCCGACGCCCGAACCGGCTGAGCACTCGTAGCGACGCTCACCCTCGTCGGAACCATGGGTGGTCAGCTGACCGAGGAAGTCCGCCGTCCGGGCCGAGCGCTGTTGTGACATCGGCGTCAGACCGCAGGGGCCGCGGGTGACGCCCACCTCGGCCTGACGGCAGTGGCGGCGAAGCGAGCGAGCAGGTCGTCGCGCAGGCGGATCGCGGGGCCCGAGAGGCCGTCGGCAACCCAACCGAGTGCCACCCCCGTACGGCGGTGATCGGCGACGCGGACCGCGGTGACCCCTTCGAGGTGCATTCCGTCGCGCACCGACGCACCCACGCCGACGGCGCGCCCGGTGGCGATGAGCGCGAGCGCGGCCTCCGGCGTGGCATAGCGGGGAGCGTCGACGGCCGGGGTTCCGCCGCGGAGATCGGTGGCGGTCCAGTAGTCGACGTAGACTTGGTCGTCGGAGTCGGGGAAGATGCCAGCACTCGTCGAACAGATCGCGGAGTTGCACGTGGGACTCCGCCGCCAACGGGTGGTCGCTCGGCACGAACGCCAACCACGGCAGCTCGAACAGCGGTTGCAGCTCGAGATCGGGGGAGTCGAACGGCGTGAAGACGAAAGCGAGATCGGTGCTGCGATCGCCCAAGCCCGTGGACGGATCGGTGAAGTTGCCCTCGACGAGGTGCACGGTCCGAACTCCGGTGGCCTCCTGGCTGGCGGAGATCATGGCGAGCATCTCGCCGTTCACCGCGTGGGTCTGGAAGCCGATGGCGATCTCGCCGCGCTCCTGGCGGTCGATCGCCGCGGCTGATTGGCCGAAGCGGTCGATGGCCGCCACGGCGTCGCGGGCCGTGTCGAGGAGCGCGGCGCCAGCAGGGGTGAGCCAGACCTGTCGCGTCGTCCGCTCGAACAGGGTGATGCCGAGCCGGCGTTCGAGCTGGCCGAGCTGGCGGCTCACCGTCGAGGGGTCGAGGTGCAGCGCGTCGGCGGCCTGGCCGAAGCTCGAGGTGCGGGCTACCTCGATGAAGGTGCGGAGGAGCGCCACGTCGGTGTTCACCGGCACCCCCCGATTCGTGCACGAATCACATCAGTCACCGGCAACTCGCCTTTCTCCGGCCGCCGGGGCGTGATCAACTCTCCGCAGCACACGTTGTGATCCTCGACGCACTGCGCACCGGGGGAGAGGTCGTAGTGGATGACCTCGACCCCGCCGTGTGCGACGCGTCGAGCATCGGTGCGGAGGGGTGGGATGCAGGGGCGCTGTCCCAGGCGGCCTTCGGCGTCATCCTCTCCGCACCGGTGGTGGCCGAGGAACCTCCGCTGGCGCCCTACGCCGCCCACCTCGGGAGCTGATGGCCCCAGCGGGTGGCAGGCTGTCGGGGTGAAGTCTGGATTCGTGACCATCGTCGGCCGCCCCAACGTCGGCAAGTCGACGCTGCTCAACCGCATCCTCGGCCAGAAGGTGACCATCGTCTCGGACAAGCCGCAGACCACTCGCACCGAGGTACGGGGGGTCCTCACCCGACCCGACTGCCAGATCGTGTTCGTCGACACGCCGGGGATCCACAAGCCTCGCACCCTCCTCGGCGAACGCCTCAACGAGACCGCCACCGGCTCGATCTCGGGCGTCGATGGGGTGTGTCTGGTGGTCGACGCCACCGCCCCCATCGGACCGGGCGACAAGTGGGTGGCCGCCCGCTGCCCCCGCGATGCCATCGTGGTGGTCAACAAGGTCGACATCGCCTCGCCCGACCAGGTCGTCAGCCAGCTGGCCAAGGCATCCGAGCTCGACTTCAGCGAGTACTTCCCGCTCTCGGCCACCACCGGCGACGGCGTCGACGCCATGGTCGAGCACCTCATCTCACGGATGCCCGAGGGGCCGCAGTACTACCCCGACGACATGGTCACCGACGTGCCCGAGGCGTTCTGGGTCTCCGAGCTCGTCCGCGAGCAGCTCCTCGCCGTCACCCGAGAGGAGCTGCCCCACTCGATCGCCACCCGGGTCACCGAGTGGGAGTGGCCACGGATCCGCGTCGAGATCCTCGTCGAGCGCGACTCGCAGAAGGGGATCGTCATCGGGCGCAAGGGCGCGGTGCTGAAAGAGGTCGGCATTCGGGTGCGCGAGCAGCTGCCGCCGGGGGCGTTCATCGAGCTCTTCGTCAAGGTCGACAAGGACTGGCAGCGTCGGCCAAAGGCCTTGGAGCGACTCGGCTACTGAGGTGCCGAGCCCCTATCGCCGCACGTCGGTGGTGGGCATCTGTCCGATGAGCTCGTGCACGGCGCACGCGGTGCGGGCGCGACCCAGGTCGGCCAACAGGTCGGCGGCCATCGCTGCGTCGTTTCGTCGGAGGTCGATGTGGATGAGGGTCACCTCGAGCCGGTCGTCGTGGTGGATGCGCAGCGATCGTGCATCGAGTCCCGCGTCGAGGACGGCCGCGGAGGCATCGATGGGCGACAGCGTCGTGGCCGTGAGCGCGATCCACCGGTCGGAGATGCGCGTCTGGACGAGATCGCCGTCGATGAGGTGGCCCGCGTCGCCTGGGTGGAGCGTGAGGTCGAGGTGCGTGCCCGCCGGGAGTCCCCGAAGCGACACGGCTCGCCCCGAGATGTGCCGCGCATGGGCGTGGGCGACTGCGGAGCGAAACCGACATGGCGAGCACCCGACCACCCCGGGCTCGGGTGACACCCGCTCCCCGACGACCACGACGTCGCGCTCGTCGGTGGAGATCGTCAACCGGGCGCCGGGGATCGCGTGGACGAGTGCAGCGGCACGACGGAGACGGGCGTGGGTGGTGTCGTCGACCATCCAGCTAAATTAGGCACACCTAACAATCTGAGGCAAGCATGCGTCATGCCAGGGGCGGACCCCCCACATCCTTGGCGGAGATCTGCGAAGGGTCCGACGGGTCGACCGGCAGCGGCCAGTCGATGGCGAGCGATGGGTCGAGCGGGTTGGCCGCCGTGCCGGCCATGCCGGGCACCCACTCGTGGTCGAAGCAGTACAGGTACTGGGTGGCGCCCGGGGCGGTGGCCTGGAAACCGTTGCCGACACCCGACGGGACCAGCACCTGGGTGCCCACCATGAGTCGCTCGGTGTGCACCCGCCGGTAGGTGGGCGAGTGGGGCCGCAGGTCGACGAACGCCCCGAATGCCTCGCCCGCCACGACCGCGACGAGCTTGGTCATGTCCTCGGCGTGGATGCCGCGCACCGCACCCTGACGGGTCTCGGTGACGTTCACCTGCACGAAGCGGCCGAGGGAGGGCAGGCCGGCATCGACGAACGCCGACTCGCGGTAGAACTCCCGGACCGTGCCGCGGTCGTCGGTGATCTGCTTCATCCGCAGCACCCACAGCCCCTCGATGTCGGTGGGTCGCACGGCGAGGTCGACGATGCCGGTCATCGTTCGATGATGGTCCGGGCGGGCGTGCTCAAGGGAGACCGGCCCGAGCGACGTCGACCTCGACGGTGAGCAGGACTGCCTCTGTGGTGTCGCGGCGGTTGTGCTCGAAGTAGTCGGGGGCGGCGCACATCAGCAAGGTGGTGCCCGCGGAACCGCCCAGCATGCAGGCGAAGATGCCGAGGCCATCGGGTGCGGCGACCTCGTCGGTGACCTGGCCGCCCTCGGCGATGCGCACGCAGCGGTTGCCGACGGCGTCGGCCGCCCAGATCTGCCCATCGGCATCGAGGGCGCACCCATCGGGGGCGATGCCGTCCAGCTCGGCCCACGTGCGACGCCCGCTGAGCCCACCGTCGGCGTCGATGTCGAACGCCGTGTAGCGCAGACCCATGGTCTCGCCGACGATCAGGGTCGATCCGTCGGGGGTGATGACCGCTCCATTGGGGAACATGAGGTCGCTGGCGACCACGGTGACGCTTCCGTCGGGATCGACCCGCACCAGGTCGGCTGGGGTCGCGTCGCCGCCTCCCATGAGATCGAAGCCGAAGTTGCCGACGTAGGCGCGCCCCTGCGCATCGGCGACCATGTCGTTGAGGTGCCCACCGGCGTGGGACGAAAGGTCGGCGTGCACAACCAGCCCGCCCTCGGGTGTCCAGCGACGCAGCGTGCGGTCGGTCATCGACACCACCAGGAGCGACCCGTCGGGGAGCCAACCGAGGCCTGACGGCTGCGTCGACAAGTGGAGAACCTCGTCGACGTCGCCCTCGGGCGAGATGGTGCGCACCAGTCCCGCGTAGAAGTCGGAGACCCACCAGGCGCCGTCGTGCCATCTCGGTCCCTCGAAGAACGAGCCTCCCTCGAACAGCGTGTGCAGTGCGCGCTCGCCCATGTGCTCTCCCCCTGGTGGCCGGTCGCTGCAACCTAACCGGACGTGACGGCCGTGACGTTCGTGTGGATCGTCAGGCCCCGTCGCGGACCGCCCGCAGGAAGCGCTCGACCTCGCAGCGGTCCTTGGTGCGGGTCATTGGTGGGAGCGCTCGGATGATCTCCCAGCGGTAGCGGCTGGCGGTGGCGAGGCGCGAGTCGAGCACCGCGACGACGCCGCGGTCGTTGGCGCTGCGGATGAGCCGTCCCGCGCCCTGGGCGAGCAACGTGGCAGCGCGGGGCAGGTCGATGGTGCGGAACGCATCGCCTCGCGCCCGCTCTCGGCGGGCCTGCAGCACCGGGTCGTCGGGGCGAGGGAACGGCAGCCGGTCGATGGTGACGAGCGAGAGGGCCGGCCCCGGAACGTCGATGCCCTGCCAGAAGCCGAGCGTGGCGAACAGGCAGCTCTGCTCATCGGACCGGAACGCGTCGATGAGCGCGGGCTTGGGCAGGTCGCGCTGGGTGAGCACGGTCCACGGGAGGCGTGGGCCGAGCACCGCTGCCGCCGCATCCATCGCCCGCCACGAGGTGAACAGCGCCAGCGTGCGTCCACCTGCGGCGACGATGAGCGCCTCGAGCTCGGTGTGCAGCGCCGCCTCGTAGTCGGCGTGCCGGGGGTCGGGCATGGTGGCGGCGCAGTAGAGGAGCGCGTTGGTGGGGTAGTCGAACGGGCTGCCCACGTCGAGCACGTCGACCTCGTCGTTGCCCAGGCCCAGCGACGCAGCGAGCCCGACGGGGATGGTGGCGCTGGTGAGGATGGCGGTGCGCTCTCCCCACAAGCCCTTGGCCAGCACCTCCGACACGTCGATTGGTGTGATCTGGAGGCTGGGGAAGTCGGGCGGGCCGTCGACCCACGCCACGTGTGTGTCGGGGATCGAGAGCGCCACGTCGATGTCCTCGAGGAGAGTGGCCGCTGCCTGCAGCGCGCGCTCTCGTCGAGCCGACACGTCGGCGGGGCCGTCGGTGGGCACGTTGCGGACGCCGGCGAGTACCCGGGCGGCGCGCTCTCGTGCGGTGGCCAAGGCGTCGCTGAGCGAACCGGGGATCGACCGGAGCCGCTGGCCGACCAGGTCGCGCAGTTCGTCGGCCAGCACCGCTCCGGCCGCTTCGAGCCCGTCGACCAGCGTCTCGTCGGTGAGGATGGCGCGGGTGGCCCGGCCGAGCGCCACGAGCCGCCCCGACGCGATCTCAGTGCCGGAGGTGGCGGAGATGACCTCCTCGAGCTGGTGCGCCTCGTCGATCACCACGACCTCGTGCTCGGGCAGCACCGCGCCCATGGTGGCCACGTCGAGCCCGTAGAGGTGGGTGTTGACGACCACGATGTCGGCGTCGGCCGCGGCCCGTCGGGCCTGCTCGGTGAAGCAGATGTCGCCCTGCGGGCACTTCGACGCGCCCGGGCACTCGCGCGGGCCCACGCTGACTGCCGACCACGCCCGCGACGACGGCTCGAAGCTGAGCTCGGCGCGATCCCCCGAGCTGGTGGTTGCCGCCCACCGCACCAGGTCCTTGATCTCCTCGGTGGGCGGGCGCTCGCCGAGGCCATCGAGGCCCATCTGCTCGCCGCCGGTGTCGACCTCGGCGACCCGCTGACGGCACACGTAGTTGGAGCGGCCCTTCAGTACTGCATAGGTGATGTCGCGGCCCATCCAATCGGCGAGGAAGGGCAGGTCCTTGCCCGCCAGCTGGTCCTGCAGCCCCTTGGTGGCGGTGGCCACGACCACCCGCTTGCCGGCGAGGACCGCGGGCACCAGGTAGGCGAGCGACTTGCCGGTGCCGGTGCCGGCCTGGACGATGAGGTGTCGCTTGGCGGTGATGGCGTCGGCGACCGCCTCGGCCATGCGGGCCTGCCCCGGACGATCTTCGCCACCGGACGGGAGGCCCGCCACCACCTTCGCGAGGGCATCTCGAATCTCCACATCGGGAGGGTAGTCGCAGCCCTCCCCATGCCGGACGCGAGCCGATCGCCAGCTGCGCCTACGTCCGCTGGTGTCTGGATTCGTCAACGGGGTTGGCCCACTTGGCCTGGGCGCCACGCTGTTCCACGCGGCCGTTGGGTTGTAGGCCGACCGCCTACGAAAGAGAGAAGCTCAACCCGGCGCGGGGAGCAGCGACCTGTCGCTGGAAGTAGGCACCGTGGGTGACCATGACCGTTTCGAGCGACTCTGCCCCAACGAGAACGACTTCGTAGCCGCGGCCAAGATGCTCCTGCTCCGCTTGGGCGTACGATTCCAGTGCCTCGTCGACATCCTCGAACTGGAGATGGCTCTCCAACACGTTTTTCTTGATGTCGAAGACAAGGAGGAAGTAGACGACGCTGTCGGTCACGCCGCGAACCACAGCGCGCTAAGGCATTAAGTAGCTACGGTCAATGAGAGATCGGAGCCCCACGGACGCAGGTCGAGCGTACGTTCCCATTTCACCGTGTGGCCGAAGTCGATGTCGAAAACGACCTCGCCGACCTCGACGAAGAACTCGTTGATCTCAGCCGGGATCTCGCCGGCTTTCAGCTCAACCGAGATCGCTCGCGACACCTCTTCGACTGCCTCGGCCCACGTGTGTTGGGCTTCGGTTCGAAGCTGCAGCTCGGCGTCTCTGCCGTTGTAGGACACGATGAGGTGCACGGCGCGGTACCCCGTCTCCCTCGGCAGATCGATGTAGTCAACGACCCTCCGAACAGCCCCGGCGGTGTATGCCCGCTCCGACATCCACTGCGAGCAGATGTGCTCCTCGAGCCGACGCAGCTCGTCCAGCGACCGTACGGCGACCCGCACTCCGGCGATGTCCTGCATGACGGACAGCCGCGTCGACGATGGGCGAGCGAGCTTCTGAACGATGCGTTCGAGCCGCTTGTGACGTTGGGCGACGCTCGAGGCAATCCCACAGGTCCGGCTCATCGACCGAACCCCCATTGAGACCCCGTCAGAGTGCCGCTGAACTGACGACGCCAAGCCTGTGCAGTGAGCACGGCGGAGTGAAGCTCGTGCTCCTCAGTGACCTCGCCCAGGTCCCCACCGTCACGGACGAAGCGCTTGAGTCGATCGCCTGCCTTGTCCGCCTGGTTCCGGCTGGGTTCCTCCATGCACCGAAGGTACTCGCGCACCCCATCGGGGCGACCTTAATGGTGCCAGCCACCACACGACGGTGCCGGCGTGGGCCGTTCGACCCACCCCCATGGTGTGACGGATGCGGGCGGATCGAACGCCTCATTCCTCGGCCGTGTCCTACAGATGCGGGGGTGTGCGCCGATGGAGTGACATGCCGGGCCCCCCCACCTGCGATGCCGACGCGTCGCCGGAACAGACGATCGAGTCGCTTGTCGATCGCGTGGCGCAGTTGGAGGCCATCCTGGCCGAGCGAGCAGCCAGCACGAGCAGCACCCCGGCGGTCGAGCTCGAGGCCGTCCGCAAGCCCAAGGGCGGTCCCATCGACGCGGGCATGCGCAAGAGCCTGGTGGCCAAGCGCGAGCGCCTGGAGCTCGCTCGACTCGCCGAGCAAGCCGCCTGGGACGACCTGAAGGTGTCGGTGCGGCACGCCGCCGAAGCCGGGGTGAGCTACCGCGAGATCGGTGACTGCATCGGCGTGACCCGGGCCCGCGTCTACCAGATCGTCTCCGGGAAGCGCTGAACCCCATTCGCAGGAGCACGGCCCGGTCGGCTCCCCTGAGCTGCAAGAGGCAGGCGGTAGCGTGCCCTCCGTGGTCCCCGACGGCATCGATCCCCGACACATCCCCGCGCACGTCGCGTGCGTCATGGACGGCAACGGCCGCTGGGCGCAGCGCCGGGGGCTACCCCGCACCGACGGCCACGCCGCTGGCGAGGAGGCCCTGTTCGACACGGTCGACGGCGCCATCGACCTGGGCCTCGGCTGGCTCACGGTCTACGCGTTCTCCACCGAGAACTGGCGACGCCCCCGCGACGAGGTGAAGTTCCTGATGAACTTCAACGAGTCGATCCTGGTGCGACGACGCGACGAGTTGCACGAGCGCGGCGTGCGCATGCGCTTCATCGGGCGGCGCGACTGGCGGGTCCCCAAGCGGCTGCTGCGGCGCATGGACGAGGCCACCGAGCTCACCGCTGGCAACACCGGGATGACCTTCACGATGGCGTTCAACTACGGGGGCCGGGCCGAGCTCGTCGACGCGGTGCGCGCCATCGTGAGCTCCGGCATCGCGGCCGACAAGGTCGACGAGCGCACCATCGCCCGCCACCTCTACGCGCCCGACATGCCCGATCCCGACGTGATGGTGCGCACCTCGGGCGAGTTCCGCACCTCGAACTACCTGCTCTGGCAACTCGCCTACTCCGAGCTGGTGTTCACCGACGTGCTGTGGCCCGACTTCCGCCGCGAGCACCTCTACGACGCCGTCCGCGAGTTCCAGCGCCGCGAGCGGCGCTTCGGCGGGGTCGAGGTCGACGGCAAGCCATGAGGAGCAAGGGTGCGCTCTACCGCGACCACGGCGTCGTCCTGCGCACCTACAAGCTGGGTGAGGCCGACCGCATCATCGTCATCGCCACCGAGCACAACGGGAAGGTGCGGGCGGTCGCCAAGGGTGTTCGCAAGACCCGCAGCAAGTTCGGGTCGCGGCTCGAGCCGATGAGCCACGTGGCCCTGCAGCTCTACCAGGGCCGCGAGCTCGACATCGTCACCCAGGCCGAGACCGTCGACCACTTCCGGGCGATCCGAGAGGACCTCGACCGCTATGGCCACGCCGCCTCGATGCTCGAGGCCGTCGACCAGATGGCGATGGAGCGCGAGGACAACCCGCGGCTCTACCGGATGCTGCTCGGCGCGCTCCGGTCGCTCGCCGCCGACGACTCGCCGCTCGTTGTCGCCGGGTTCTACTGGAAGTTGCTGGCCCAGGAGGGGTTCCGCCCCGAGCTCGACGTGTGCGTGGGGTGCGGGGAGGACGCTGATCTGGTGGCCTTCGACCTGCATGAGGGCGGCACCCTCTGTCGCGTGTGCCGATCGGGGTTCCCACTCAGCGCCGGTGCGCTCGACCTGCTCCGGCGCATCCTCGGTGGCCAACTCGCTGGTGCGTTGGCCGAACCGCGGTCGGCGGCCACCCACGAGGTCGACCAGCTGGCCACTCGGGCGATGGAGCACCACATCGAGCGGCGCCTCAAGTCGGTCGGAATGCTCGATCGGGGCTGACCGGGGCGGCTGTAGCCTTGGCGCCCATGTCTGACCCCTCTGCCGACGCGACGACCCCGGACAACGATCCGGAGCTCTTCGACAAGATCGTGAACCTCGCCAAGCGGCGCGGGTTCGTCTTTCCCTCGGCCGAGATCTACGGCGGTTTCCGGTCCACCTACGACTACGGGCCCATCGGCGTGCTGCTGCTGCGCAACGTGAAGAACGCCTGGTGGCGGTCCATGGTGCAGCTGCGCACCGACGTGGTGGGCCTCGACGCCGCCATCCTCTCACCGCCGCAGGTGTGGGAGGCGTCCGGGCACCTGTCGAACTTCTCCGACCCGCTCGTCGACTGCCGCAACTGCGGGTCGCGGCACCGGCTCGACAAGCTCGACGACCCCGAGGTGTGCCCCAGCTGCGGCGCCAGAGGCCAGTTCACCGAGCCACGCCAATTCAACCTGATGTTCAAGACCCACGCCGGGCCCATCGAGAATGACGGCGCGGTGGCGTACCTGCGGCCCGAGACGGCACAGGGCATGTTCACCAACTTTGCCAACGTGCTGAACACCAGCCGCAAGAAGCCGCCGTTCGGCATCGCGCAGGTCGGCAAGTCGTTCCGCAACGAGATCACGCCGCAGAACTTCGTGTTCCGCACCCGCGAGTTCGAGCAGATGGAGATGGAGTTCTTCGTCCCGCCCGACGAGGCCCAGCAGTGGTACGAGTACTGGTGCACCGAGCGGCTCCAGTGGTACATCGACCTCGGGATGCCGGCCGACAAGCTGCGCCTCCGACCGCACGACGCCGACGAGCTGAGCCACTACTCGTCGGGCACATCCGACGTGGAGTACCTGTTCCCGTGGGGGTGGGATGAGCTCGAGGGCATCGCCAACCGCGGCGACTACGACCTCACCCAGCACTCCGACCACTCGGGCGAGAAGCTCGACTACTTCGATCAGGCCTCCGGCACCCGCTACACGCCGCACGTCATCGAGCCGGCCGCCGGTGCCACGCGCACGATGATGGCGTTCCTGATGGCCGCCTACGACGAGGAGGAGGTGCGCGGCGAGACCCGCACCGTGCTGCGCCTCCACCACCGACTGGCGCCGTACCAGATCGCCGTGCTGCCCCTGTCCAAGAAAGACACGCTCATCCCGCCCGCACAGGAGGTGCTGGCGCAGCTCCAGCCGCACTTCATGTGCGACTACGACGAGACCCAGGCCATCGGCCGCCGGTACCGCCGCCAGGACGAGCTCGGCACGCCCTACTGCGTCACCATCGACTTCGACTCGCTCGACGACCAGGCCGTCACCGTGCGCGAGCGCGACTCGATGGAGCAGGAGCGGGTGGCGATCGCCGACCTCGTCGCCTGGTTCCGCGATCGCCTGGTCTGAGCACCGCCCCATGCCGGCGATTGCGCGCGGAGCGCACCGTTTCGGTGCGCGACGCGAGCGAGCATGCGGGCCAGGGTGCGCGGGACGGGCCGCACAAGATCAGACGACGACCTCGATGGCCATCAGCCCGGCCAGGCCGATCACGAGGGTGGCCGCCACGTTGCGGGTCTTCCACGCCACCAGTGCGGCGAGGACCCCGGCCGCCAGGCGAGGTTGGTACAGGTCGAAGCTGCCTTCGGGTCGGACGAGTGCGGGCACGACCAGTGCGGCCAGCGCGGCAGGAGGGATCTGACGCAGCACCCGGTCGGCCCACGGAGGCACGGTTGTCATGCGACGGGCAGCGATGAGGAACGAGGCCCGCATGGCGAAGGTGCCGGCACCGGCGAGCAGCGTGGCTGTCCAGATGGGGCTCATCGGCTCTCGCCGGCCTGATCCTGGCCGCCTGGATCGATGGTCGTGCTCGGAGGACCCACCGCAACTTCGGCGAGCACGCCGGCCACGATGCCGGCCGCGGCCCCGATCATGATCGAGCTGTGGCTGGCACCGAGCTCGGCACTCACCACCGCTGCCAGTCCTCCCACGGCCGCGGCGACGATGGCCGGTCGGGTCGCGAGGGCGGGCACGAGCAGCACGAGGAACACCAGCGGCACCGCGAAGTCGAGGGGCAACTCCTCGGGGAGCGCCGTTCCGACGACGGCGCCGATCGCGGTGCAGATCACCCAGAAGACACCGAGGAAGAGGCCGCCTCCGATGGCGAACTCGGCCTTGGCTCGGGCGGGGCGCTGCATCCAGTGGGCGACCGAGAGGGCGTAGTTCTGGTCGACGAGCAGGTAGGCGACGCCGAGCCGGCGGGGGAGCGGTTCGTGCGACAGGTAGGGCGCGATCGACGCGGAGTAGAGGAGCATCCGCAGGTTGATCGTCCAGGCAGCAAGCGCCGCGACGATGGCCGAACCGCCACCGGCGAGGACGTCGACCACCGCCAGCTGAGATGCGCCGGCGAAGATGATCGTCGACATGCCGAGCGCCGCAGCGAGCCCGAACCCCTCGGCGGCAGGGGTGGCCCCCGCCACGAGGCCGAACGGAATGACGCCGATGAGCATCGGCACGCACGACCGCATGCCGGCGCGCAGTTCGGTGGTGTCCACCTCCGCATCATGCCGGGCGCAACCAGGCGGGACCGGACGTACGACAGCCAGGCGCGAGAACCCTGCTCGACAGCGGCCTGGCTGGGGGTTGGGTGATTTTACTCCGCACGGCGGGGCGAACGCTGAGCGCGCGGGCGCGGAGAGCGGGGGTGGGGATGCCGAGTTGGGGGTGGAGGTTGCCCCATCGCCGCGACGTTCCTCGACCCATGAGTGATGAACGGGCGATGACCGGTTGAACTCGCCCCCTCTACGGGTGTGTCACGCAGGTGGTCAGCTGAAGGCGGAGGCTGCCACGGCTGGACGTGGTGCCGGGGGAGCGGCGGGGCCGTCGTTCGCCGCGGGGCGCTCGACGAGGCGACGCAGGCCAGCGGCGACGATCTGGAACTCGTCGGCCGACCGCTGCGTGGCGGTCGATCCCTCGCTGGTCGAACGAGCTGCCTTGGCGACGCCGGAGATGTTCTGAGCGATCTCTCCTGCGTCGCGGGCGGCGTCGGTCACGCTGCGGCTGATCTCGTTGGTCGTCGCGGTCTGTTCCTCGACGGCCGAGGCGATGGTGGTCTGGAGGCCGGCGACCCGGGCGATCACCTCTTGGATGCGGCCGATGGCCACGACCGCTCCGGTGGAGTCCCGCTGGATCGCTGCGATGCGCGTCCCGATCTCCTCGGTCGCGGCCGAGGTCTGCTTGGCCAGCTCCTTCACCTCGTTGGCCACGACGGCGAACCCCTTGCCGGCCTCGCCGGCTCGTGCCGCCTCGATCGTCGCGTTCAGGGCGAGGAGGTTGGTCTGCGCCGCGATCGAGGTGATGACCTCGATCACCTCGCCGATCTGAGCGGATGATTCGCCGAGCTCGGCGACCGTCAAGTTCGTCGTGCCGGCCACCTCCACGGCTTCGGCGCTGACGCGGGTGGCCTCGCTCGCGTTCTGGGCGATCTCGCCGATCGAGGCGGTCATCTCCTCCACGGCGGTGGCCACCGTGGACACGCTGAACGAGACCTCTTCCGCTGCGGTGGAGACGACCCCCGACTGAGCCGCGGTCTCCTCGGCCGAGGCCCCGACCTGCGACGACACGGCACCGAGTCCGATGGAGGCCCGGTCGATCGAGGTGACCGCGCCACGCACCGACGCAAGGATGGACCGCACGACGAGCCAGGCGGCGGCTGCCCCTACGACGAGCCCGATGGCGAGGACGATCAGGTTGGTCGTGACCAACGAGTCGACCTGGTGGACGATGCTGCTGGACACTTCGATGACCAGGGGTTCCCGGATGCCGGCGGAGATTTGGTCGATGACGTCGCGCATCACGGCGAAGGCGTCGTCGGCCTCGAGCGACAGACTGGCCACGGCTGCGATGGACCCCGCACCCCGCAGCCTCTCGTTCGTGGAGGTCCAGGCGTCATAGGTGGGCATGAAGCGCTCGCGCAGTTCGGCCTCGCCTGGTTGTGGAGGGCTCAACTCGAACTGGGCCCACCGCTCCGCGACCTGGCCCGAGTTCTCAACGTAGTCGGCCCAGGACGCGTCTGCCCGGTCGTCGGTCGACACCGGGTCGATGGCGCGCTCGACGGCCAGCTGGGCCTGGTACGCGTCGCGGTCGATGTTGAGGAGGAGCATGACCGAGGGGGTGACCTCATCGGCCAGGTCGTCGACCTCGGCGGCGGTCGAGCGGAGGCTGACGGTGGCGACGCCGACGACGGCCACGAGGACCGCCAGGAGCGATGCCACGATGACGAGCACGCGGCCGCGGATGGTCAGCCGATCGAGCAGCTGGTTCATGCGGGTGTGGTCGGCGTCACGCACCTGCCCATGAGGTTTCGTCGTTCAGTTGACGCGCACCTGAACGCGACCGTCGCCGACGTGCACGGTCCGCACCTGCAGGTCGCGATCTCGTGCAACCCTTCGGACCGCCGAGCGGAGCGCCGTCACGTACTGGATGTCGATCCGGGCGGTGGCGCTGCCGCTCTCGGCGCACTCGTCGACCACACGCTCGGCGATGCGCCCGAGGCGCTCGGTGAACGGCGACGGCATCGAGTCGGCGACGGGACGGCGGAACGGCCGGTCCATCCCCTCCCACCCGCAGCGCTCGTCGGCGACGAAGCGGCACGTGACCCGACGACCGGTCTCGGTGCGAATCGTGCGGATCGAGTCACCTCGGCTGCACACCGGGCACACGCTGGGCACCGGCGATGGCGCCGGCACAGGTTCGGCTGGGACGAGGCGAGGGCGGTGGTTCATGGTCGAGGTGATGCACGTGCAGACAGACGGCATCACAGTGGCCATCGGAGCCGAGGGCTGTGCCCTGACCGTTCGGGAACGAAATGAGTCGAACGGCTCCCGCCGCCCCGGATCGGCGTTCGAGGGGCCGAGTAGCCTCGCGGCAGGCCCAGAGACCGAAGGGAGGCACCGTGCAGTTCGTCTACGGCTTCGAGCACGAACACGAGCGCCCCCCCATGGAGCTGAAGGACCTCCTCGGCGGCAAGGGCGCCAACCTGGCCGAGATGGTGTCGGTGCTCGGTCTGCCGGTGCCGCCCGGGTTCACCATCAGCACCGAGGCATGCCGCCACTACCTCGAGGTCGATGGTTGGCCGGACGGACTCCACGATCAGGTGCAGGCCGCACTCGGGCACCTCGAGGAGGCCGCAGGGAAGAGGCTCGGCGATTCCGACGACCCACTGCTGGTGTCGGTTCGGTCCGGCGCCCGCAGCTCCATGCCGGGGATGATGGACACCGTCCTCGACCTGGGTCTCAACGCCACCTCCGTGAGGGGCCTCGCCACCCAGACGGGCGACGAGCGGTTTGCGCTCGACTCCTACCGCCGGTTCATCCAGATGTTCGGCGAGGTGGTGCTCGGCGTTCCCGGCGAGCACTTCGATGAGCGGATGGACGACGCCCGTCGCCGCACCCACACCGAGCACGACGCCCGAATCCCCACCGAAGTGATCGCCGAGGTCATCGACGACTACATGTCCGTGGTCGAGCAGCACACCGGCCGCCCGTTTCCGCAGGACCCCGCCGAGCAGCTGCACCAGGCCATCGACGCCGTCTTCCGGTCGTGGAACTCGCCCCGCGCACGTGCCTACCGCACCCGCGAACGGATCGGCCACGACCTCGGCACCGCCGTCAACGTGCAGATGATGGTGTTCGGCAACCGAGACGAGCACTCGGGCACCGGCGTCGGCTTCACCCGCGACCCGTCGACCGGCGAAGCTGGGCTCTACGGCGATTTCCTCCTCCAGGCGCAAGGCGAAGACGTCGTCGCCGGCACCCACCGCACCCGGCCGCTGGAGGAGCTCCGGGCTGTCTTCCCCGAGATCCACGATGAACTGGTTCGAATCTTCAGGCGGCTCGAGCACCACTACCGCGACATGCTCGACACCGAGTTCACCATCGAGCAGGGCAAGCTCTGGATGCTCCAGACCCGGGTCGGCAAGCGCACCGGCGTCGCTGCGCTGCGGATGGCCGTGGCGATGGCCGAGGATCCGCACATCGCGCTCACCCGGGCTGAGGCGGTGCAACGGGTGACCGCCGACCACCTCGACCAGATCCTCCATCCCCAGTTCGCCGAGGTCGACGCGTCGCGCGTCATCGCGACGGGGCTCGGCGCGTCTCCCGGCGCTGCGGTCGGCCGGGCCTACTTCTCCGCCGACGACGCCGTCGCCGCCCACCAACGTGGCGAGACGGTCATCCTCGTTCGGGCCGAGACCTCGCCCGACGACATCCACGGCATGCAGGTGGCCGCGGGTGTCCTCACGTCCCGCGGCGGTCTCGTCAGCCATGCAGCCGTGGTGGCCCGGGGGTGGGGCAAGCCCGCGGTGGTCGGGGCCGATTCGATCCACGTCGACGCCCACTCCTTTGCCGTCGACGGTCGCATCGTCGCCGAGGGCGACATCATCTCGATCGACGGCCAGACCGGCGATGTCGTCCTCGGCGAGGTGCAGCTGGCTGCCGCCAATGCCCCGCCCGAGCTCGACACGATCCTCGCCTGGGCCGACGAGATCCGCGGCACGCACATGGGGGTGCGGGCCAACGCCGACAACGCCGCCGACGCGGCCGTCGCCCGCAGCTACGGCGCCGAGGGCATCGGCCTGTGCCGCACCGAGCACATGTTCTTCGGTGAGCGGCTCCCCATCGTGCAACGGATGATCCTCGCCGACACCCCCGAGACCGAGGCAGCGGCGCTCGGGGAGCTGCTCGAGGTGCAGCGCGACGACTTCGTCGCCATCCTCGAGGCGACCGATGGCCTGCCCGTCAC
>JAENWR010000086.1 GCA_016649895.1 Acidimicrobiia bacterium
ATCACCGACGCCGAACTAGCCGCGCTGCCCCTCACCCGGCACGACTGGCACGGCGACTGGAACTACACCCTGGCCCCCCGAATCCCCTCATGACCTCGCGACTAATTTCGCGGCGAGCCCAAAGTGTACGGAGCGCCGATCGATCTGTCCGGCCGAGAGCTGCGTGTCACGACGCGCGCCTCGGTATGGCTCCTCAGAGATCACAGCTACTGCCGGCTCCCTCGGTTGGAGGCACCGCGGCTCCGCGAGGCGCCTGCACTGGCGGACGGTGTTTGGCTCCCGCATGTGGGTGCCTGGCTGGTGGCGGACCCGGTGAAGGGATTGTGCGTGCGGTTGCTGCCACCTGATCGGCCAGATGGATCACACGGCATCATCACCGGCTCGGTCGAGTCGATAACCCCGCCGCCGTAGCGCCATCGAGTCGTTCGCTACTCACTTGAGTCTCCGCCTACTCAATGGTTTGGGGCTCGCGGTGCGCTCAGGTGGTCGTGGAACCGTTGCGGGGGGCGCGGTGCACGACGTTCCCGTCGCCGTCGGCCTCCACCCACCCGTCACCAGAGCGGCAGAAGTGTTCCACTAGGTCGAGGTCGGAGATACGTGCGTCCATCTGCGCCACCCACTGGGCACGCGCCGCTTCCTGCTCCTGGGTGGTGAGGGTGTCGTAGTCACGCTCACCGGAGTTGGCAGCCTGGGTGTCGCGGTGCGGCACGTTGAACCTCCGAAGCTCAACGACCAGTGTAGGAAGATCCAGGTCTCGGTCGTGTCGGATCGACCTGGTGGTTCCTGCGCGGCAACCACGAGGACCAGGAGAGGCTGCTCGGTCTCGAGCCGGGGTCCGACGGGCTCGTCGCAATCGGCGATCGCATCGGGTTCGTGTCGGACGGGACGGTCATCGACCGGGGGAGGCTGCGAATGTTGGCGGTCGGTGCTTCGGAGCGATGGGTGAAGGTTGTTACACTTCGTTGTTACACTTCGTTGTTACACTTCGTGGCAACACTTGCTCGCTGAGCTGGCGGAACAGCGTCGTTGATGGGCAGACCTGGGGACAGCAGGCGTCTATCGGTCGATAACGCGTGCTACCGATTTCGTCGGTAGGCGCTAGGCATCGCTACATCCCACCGTGACGCAGACCTCCGAGGACGCCTCGACGGATCCGCAGTCAGATGCATCGCCTGGGGTGTCTGGTTCACTCGCTCGTCCGAGGCGCCGATGGCCGGCCGTCAGCTGCCGAGGTCGGGGTGGACGATGCAGCCATCGACGTCGCCGTCGCAGCAGGGCTCTGGCACGGAAGGTGCTGCGTTGATCGACGCTCCCTATCACCAGGTCTCGCAACCTGTACGTGTTTCCGTACCAGATGGTGGACAGGTGCCCATTGCATCAGTACGATTCCTTGCATGGAACACACAGCGCTCACGCTCGAACCGACGAAGGTGCTGACGACGACAGAGGCGCGCACCGGCCTCCCCAAGCTCGCTGCGGCGTTCCACGCCGAAGGCATTGAGGGTGGGATCGTGTTCTTCGGCCCGCATCGTCGCCCCGACGGCGCCATCGTTCCGGCTGCGATGCTGGCGGCGCTCGCCCCGTACCTTGAGGACATCGTGATCGCTGAGCGGGTCCGCCAGCGCCGTGCCACAGACACCGGCGAGCGCATCACGATGGCGGAGCTCATCGCCGGCGGCCGCTTTGATGCTGACGAGGTGAGCGCCGAGGCCGACAAGTTCGCTGCAGAGCTAGGAGCCTGACGTCGCTGCCTCCGCAGCCCAGCACCGGCGCCTCACGCTCCTGCCCGCAGCCCAGGCGGACATCTACCGACTGGGAGAGGATGACCCGAAGCTCCAGCTGCGAGCCACTGCGCTCGTCAGTCTGGTCCGAGACGGGCGGGTCACCGGTGAGGAGCTCGAGTACCTTCCCACCTACGGCGACCTCTCCGACTGTCGGAAGGTCTACTTCGCCGCCACCGGGGCGGGCCCGCCCACCCACCGTCTCGTCTACCAGGTCGTTGGCGTCGACACCACAGCCCAGACGATCGAGGTGGTCGAGGTCGTAGCCGTCGAGGCACGTGACGAGGGTTACGTGTACCTGCTCGTCGCGGAGCGGCTTGGACGGCTTCCCGAAGAGACGAAGGCCCGCAAGAAGCGCACGCACGAGGCGGTTGTAGCCCGACGGGGTGCGCAACGCCAGGCGCAGCCGGGAGGCAAGAAGAGCACGTAGGTGCTCATACCCCCTGGTCAGCGCTTGGGACAGAGCGCACCGCTGACCGCCGGCTGCGGCAACGCCTGCAGCTGCAGCTGCGGGCGACGAGCGGGCCGCGGCCGGGGTCTCACGGCCGTCTGTCGTACTGCACAGCAGGCCAGTCGCTGAGCGGCCGATTGAACGAGACATACCCGGCCCTGGACGACTCGGCGCGTACGAGCTTCGCCGTCGACCCAGGGGTTATGCGGGCGAAACGTTGCTTTCCGGAAGGTTATCGCCCGCAATTGTTGCGTTCGCTGGAGTGTCAGGCACATTATGAGCCATGAAAGTTGCGCCGCAGGGTGGCCCGCCGACCGGGCAGTTGGTGTTCGCCGACGCCGGGAACAAGGCGCAGCTCTCCCGTGCGGCCAAGGCGGGACGCGCGGTTCGCCTCGCGACGGGTGTCTATGCGCTCGACGCGACGCTAGATCCGCAGGCTCTTGCCCGCCACCATCTTCACGCTGTGGTCGCACACTGGTGGCCAGGTGGGGTTCTGTGCGGTCACAGTGCTCGCACTGGCGGTCTACCCGACGACGTCGGGCAGCTCTTCATCGCCCACCCGGACCCGGCGCGCCTCGCACCGCTGTCACTGCCAGGGATCACCGCCACGGTCCATGTGGGCCCCGGTGCGCTTCCCGGTGACATCGCGCTGCCCAGTGTGCCCCTGTTCCTCGCTGGCCCCGCACGCACGCTGGTCGAGAACTTCGACCTGCGCGGCAAGCGTCCCACGTGGCGGCTCGGCACCGTCGCAGTCGAGGACCGTATCGACCACGAGGCCCGCTATGGCGGTGCGGGCCGGGTCCACAGTCTTCTCCACCAACTCGACGTGATCGCCGTCTCCTTCGACCTCGACGCTGTCGAGGGTGTCCGGCGACGCTTGGCGGCGGTCCTCGGGTCGTTCACCGGCGACTCGAAGCCGCGCTCTGAGCGGCTGCGGGCCCGTCTCGCAGGGACCCCGTTCGACCAGGGCCGCGTCGAGATGTTCGCTGAGCTCGCGTCCGCATTGCGGAGCCGCGCACCCACCCCGGTCCTCGTCGGTACCGACCCGAACAGGTTCGACTGGCTGCCCTTCTTCGAGGCCTACTTCTCCAACTACATCGAGGGCACCGAGTTCGGTGTGGAAGAGGCACGCCGCATCGTCGTCGATGGGGAAGTACCACCTGATCGTCCGGCGGACGCGCACGACATCGCAGCCACCCACCGGCTTGTCGCTGACGTTGACGAGTCCCGGCGGGTGCCCGATAGCTCAGCAGAGTTCGTCGAGATGCTCCGCTATCGCCACCAGGTGTTGATGGCGGTACGCCCCGACAAACAGCCTGGGATGTTCAAGGACCGCCCGAACTTCGCGGGCGGGTACCGGTTCGTGGACCCGGAGCTCGTCGAGGAGACCCTGGTGCGCGGGTTCGGACTACTCCAGGAGGTCCTCGATCCGTTCGCCCGATCGGTGCTCATGATGGCGGTCATCACCGAGTGCCACCCGTTCGATGACGGCAACGGGCGGATCGCACGGATCTTCGCCAACGCTGAACTGTCCGCTGCGGGGATGGTGCGCCAGGTCATCCCCACCATCCAGCGACCGCACTACCTGGCGGGTCTCACTGCCGTGTCGACACGCAACGGGAACGGGCAGGCCCTCGCCGCGGTCCTCGAGCATGCGCAGCGTTGGACGGCTGCGGTCGATTGGTCCACGTTCGACGCCGCCCACGAGACGATGGACCGTACCAACGCCTACGCGGACCCGGCGACTGCCGACGCACTGGGACGACGCCTGGGATGGCCAGACGCCCCTGACAGCTGACGCGGCATGTCGCGCGTGCCGGTGCGCGCAAGGCTCGATGGGCATGGAGCGCAGCGACACCGAACTCGACGATGCCGCCCTCGACCGGATCCGGGTGATCTGCCGACGGTTCGCCGGCGCAGATGAGGATGAGCTGCAGGACCGGCCCCTGTTCCGTGTCGGCCGGCGGCGCTGTGCGATCTTCAACGGGCGCAGCTCGCCGCCACGTCCGAGGTGGAGCTCGTCGGGTCGTTCGCTGCACTTCCTGGCCGACCCCGACGAGATCTCTGCACTCGGCGAGGACGGTCGCTTCACGAGGTCGCCGCATCATGGCGACCGCGGCTGGCTCGCGATCAACCTCGACGACCAAGGTGCTGTGGACTGGGACGAGATCGCCGAGCTCCTCGAATCGGGTTACCGGCAGGTGGCGCCTCGGACCCCGTAGGGGAGGGGAATCCGACCTCTTCTCGTCATCGGGCCGTATCGCTGGAGCGAGTCCTCGGCGAGGCGCGCCGAGTCAGTGCGTGGGCGCCGGGGCGGCATCTCGGTGATGGTGGTCGTGGTCGGGGTGATGGTGGCAGGCGGCGTGGTGGGCGGCATCCATCTCGTCCCACTCCTCGTCGTCGAAGGCGAACATCGCCCCGGAGAAGAGCTCCATCTCCTCCTCCTCGATGTGGGCAGCGAGTGCGAAGTAGTCGCGCCGGTCGAACGTCCCGTCGACCAATGCGACGCGGACCACCCGATGCTCCTCCTCGAGCCGATCGTTGGTGTCGGTGGAGAGGTCACCGGTGGCCATGAGCTGCGGGTAGAGGCCGGTCTCCTCCTTCACGACGTGCTCGTCGAGCAGCACGAGGAGCCGGTCGCGGGTCGCCAGCCGGTCCGGATCGGTCCGGTCGGCGGCCTCGGAGACCAACCACGCCATCTCGAGGATGGATTCGTGGTCGGCGGTCAGCTCGGCGATGGGCCCGAACTCGCGGCATCCACAGTGATCGCACATGGAGACAACTTTCTCTAGCAACGCGTAGGGAAAGTCTGGTGGCGCCGCTGTGTGCACTACAGAGTCATTGGTCCCGAACTCGACGATCGCCGAGCGGCAACTTGATGAGATGAGCTTCTTCGGGCCGGACGTCGGAACCACCGAACGCCGAGGGCGAAGAGCACATCTCGTCGGTAACGACCGGCCCCGACGCGTGAAGGTCCTGCGTGGCTGTTCCGACGCCCTCGAGCGATGCTGCAGCTCAACCCAGCACGCGCCGTGATGCTGCGCACCGGCATGGAGGTCTTCTCACTCGCCGACCTGGGCCTGTTCGACTATCCGGGCATGACTCGCGAGGGCACGCTGCACCCGCCCGAGTGGTCGCCTTCGTCGCCGCGGAGCCCGAGGGGCTCGCCGAACGCGACCGCCTCTGAACCGAATGGCAGGCCAACGTCACCGAGATTCCCTAGAGCGCGACGTGTGTGACGTCTCTCGGCTGAACGACCCGCACCCGCGACCGCATCAGCAGGGGATCTGCGGTGCACAGAGGGGTGGCCTTGCCTGGATCGCGGCGCCAGGGGCATCATCGCCACCGGTCAGGCTCATGGCCGTGAAGGTGGCCAGGGCGAGAACAGCCACGGCGATGAGCGCGATCCACCAGGTCTGGTACCGGGTGCGGCGTTCGGCGACGGCTTGATCGAGGGTGAGCGCGTGTTGGACCATGACGGCCTCCATGGGGTCGGGATGACTCGATGGAGGCATCCAACACGCCGCCCGTGTGACTCCACGTGTGACGCAGCCGGTAGCGGGTCCTAGGTTCGGAGCATCAGCTCGAGCGATGGATTGTCGATGCCGGCAGCAAGGAGAACTGCGGCATCGCCGTCGTCGGCGTTCCCGAGCGCCGCGCCGTGCAGGAGCGACCGGACGGTGAGCTCTCGCATCTTGGTCCTCGATGCCATATCGCGCATCGTCGCCACCACCGGGCGCTGTCCGGGTGGCTCCGGCGGATCCCGAGCTCACACTGGGCATCGAGTATGTAGACGTCGAGCCACACGTAGGGATCGACGAACCGGTTGCACCGAGCTCTGGCGTCGGCGAGGAGCTCGAACGCCCGACCGGGATCACCCGACGTGTCGGCGACGAGCGCCAAGCCTCGTGCGGCCGTGCCCTCCCAGCATGGGTCGCCGAGTTGGCAGGCTCGGGCGAAGGCGTGCTGGAGCAGTTCCTCCGCGCCGGATCCGTCGCCCTGCTTCACCTGCACCTCGCCGCGCAACGCCTGGGGCCAGGGAAGGAATGCCAGCCAGCGGTCGCTCTCGGCGAGCTCCATTGCCGCATCAAGCTGATCTGCGGCCTGGTCGAGGTCGCCGCACAGGAGGTTCACACGGCCCAGCATCGACAGGGCGAACGCCTCTCGCCGGTGGTCGCCCGCGACGCGGGCGAAGCTCACGGCCTGATCGAGCAACCCGAGCGCTCCCGGGTAGTTCGAGCGATCGCTCTCGACCGAGCCCAGGTAGGTGGTCGACTTCGCCATGATCGCCGGAGAGCTCTCGGCCGCCATCGCCGCGTCGATCAGCCACACCTCGGCTCGGTCGTAGCGAGCGCGCAGGAAGTCGACGTAGCCGAGCTCCGATCGTGCCTGTGCGACAGCGTCGGACCGACCCTCGGCCAGCGCGATGTCGTGGGCCTCGTGCAGGGTTGCCAGGCCGTCCTCGTCCAGACCGCCGATGGAGTGGATCAACGCCTCGGCCAACGCCAACCGCGCGCTGAGCCGGTGGTCGGTCGAGCCGACATCGTCTGCGAGCCCCACCGCCATCCGCAGCGACTGCACGCCGGCATCGGTGGCGCCGACAGAGACCGCCGCCACACCCGCTTCGACGAGTGCGTCCACCGACGCCTCGTCGACTGCCGTGCGCCGCTGGTACCGCGGCTCACGGATCGCTGCCTGCACGGCGATGCCGGGCTCCACACCGAGCTCGCGGTCGAACAGCTCCGTACATGCCACGAGCTGGCGCTTGGCGGCGGCGTCGTCGCCGATGAGCCGGTAGAGCCGGATGAGCAGCGCCTGGTGGTTCTCGTCCAGTGGGCTCATCGATGCAGCTCTCGCCGCGAACCCGATCGCCATGTTGAACGCCCCGTTGGCCTTCGCTCTCAGTGCTGCCTCGTGCAGGATCGCTTCGGACGCAGCAGCCAGGTGCCGTTGCTCGCATAGCAACCATGCCGAGAAACCGGCAGCACCCCGGATGTCCATGCCCTCGAGCAGGTCGGCGCCGAGCCCTGGGAGCGCGACGGCATCGGCCGACGATCCGCGGGCGACGATGTCGACGTCGACCGATGCGTCGGGCCCGAGCTGGAGAACCACCGGGTCTCCCTCGAGGGTGCCGTCGTCATCGAGGCCGCGCCGGATCTCCGACAGGCTCCAGCGCAGCGCCCGGAGCGGGTCGTCGGCCTCTGAGAACAGGAGCGATGCGAGTTGGCTCCGGGATGGCGGACGCTCGCTCAGCAGCAGGTATGTCAGCAGCGCCCAGCTCTTGCGCCCTCGGAACTCGTACACCTCCTCTGCCGTCCGCTCGAGGTGAGGACGACCGAGGAGGTGGACGGTGAGGCTCATGGGTGTTGCCAATGGTCCCATGTCGTGCGTCGAGCCGCCGCGTTCACGAGTGTTCGCTCACCGGATAGATCTCGTCGGCCACCAGGCCGTGAGCCTCACGGTGCACCGTGTTCGCCGCGTCGGCATCGGGCGCATCGACGAGGCAGAAGATCTTGCCCGCCGCCTCATCGACCCAGTACCTCAGGTAGTTCACACCGTGAGCATCCTGTGTCGCGAGATCCGCGGCGTGGGCCCCGGCGACGTCCGCCGCCAGCACCCCACCCTCGATGTTGTGCACGTCCATGAACAATGGCATTTGGTGGCTCCCTAGGCAGGGGTCCGACGCTGACCGCCGAACCACTCGATGGAGGTACCGAACACCAGGGGCGTGTGACGCGACGTGTGATGGCGGCCGAATCGCCATCTCGCCGAACCGACCGGCGCGTCGTCGCCATGCTGGCGAGTCCACTACGCCGGCGTCCCCAGGCACTGACGAGGACGGCATTTGGGTCGCACCCCGAGCGGTGGGTATTCTTCAGATCGTTAGATCAGCATGCCTAACGACAATCGTAAGGGGCACGGGTCAGAACGGTGTTCGCCAACTTCCTCATCGGGCTTCGGGAAGGCCTCGAGGCGTCCCTCGTGATAGGGATCCTCGTCGCCTACCTGGTCAAGGTCGATCGACGCGCGCTGCTGCCACGGGTCTGGACCGGTGTCGCCATCGCGGTGGCGATCTCCCTCGCCTTCGGCGCCGTGCTGACCTACGGGCCGCGCGGACTCACGTTCGAGGCCCAGGAGCTCATCGGCGGCACCCTGTCGATCATCGCGGTCGTCTTCGTCACGACGATGATCTTCTGGATGGCCCGGACCGCCCGCTCGCTCAAGGGTGAGTTGCAGGACCGGCTGGAGATCGCGGTCGCCGCCGGCGGTACCAGCCTCGTCCTCCTGGCGGTGCTGGCCGTGGGACGCGAGGGCCTCGAGACCGCCCTGTTCCTCTGGGCCGCGGCACAGGCGACCGGATCCACCACCAACCCTTTCGTCGGCGCCACGCTCGGTCTGGCCTCAGCCGTCGTCCTCGGCGTTCTCGTCTACCGGGGGGCGGTCACCCTCGACCTCGGTCGGTTCTTCACGTGGACCGGTGGCCTGCTGATCATCGTGGCGGCCGGTGTCCTCGCGTACGGCGTGCACGACCTGCAAGAGGCCGGCCTCCTGCCCGGCCTCGGGTCGCTCGCCTTCGACGTCTCCGAGCAGGTCCCGCCGGGAAGCTGGTACGGCACGCTGCTCAAGGGGACGGTCAACTTCTCGCCCGCCGCCACCCGGCTCGAGGCCGCGGCCTGGCTGCTGTACATCGTGCCCACGGTCGCCCTGTTCGTGCGCACGGCCCGGCGGCCGATCGCCTCGCGGCCGATCACCGACACCCGACCCATCTCCATCGGAGGAACCTGATGTCCCACCGCCCCCTCGGACTGCCGGCTGCTGCCCTGGCCGCCGTCGTCCTCCTGGTGCCGCTGACAGCATGCACCGACAACAGCCGATCCGATGCGGCCAGCGACGGCACCCTCGCGGTGGAGAGCACCGACGACGCGTGCAACCTGTCGGCTGGGGAAGCGCCGAGCGGCAACCTCGTGTTCGAGGTGACCAACGGGGGTTCGGACGTCACCGAGTTCTACCTCCTCGGAGACGACGGCCTGCGCATCGTCGGTGAGGTCGAGAACGTCGGCCCGGGCCTGACCCGCGATCTGGTGGTCCGGGCCGCTCCGGGCCAGTACTTCACAGCCTGCAAGCCAGGGATGGTCGGCGACGGCATCCGGGCCTCCTTCACCGTGACCGATTCCGGCGAGGACCTTGACCTGCCTGACGACATCCAGGAGCTGGTGGAGACAGCATCGTCGCAGTACGCCGCGTACGTCCGGGATCAGAGCGAGCAGCTGCTGACCGCAACCCAGGAGTTCGCCGACCTGTACACCTCCGGACGAGACGACGAGGCCCGCGCCGCCTACGCCCCGACCCACATGCACTGGGAGCGGATCGAGCCGGTGGCGGAGTCCTTCGGTGATCTCGATCCTCGGCTCGACCTCTGGGAGGCCGACCTGGCCGAGGGCGAGGAGTGGACCGGCTGGCACCGCATCGAGAAGGACCTGTGGCCGCCGGCGGACAGTGACCACACGCCCCTGACCACCGCCGAACGCCACGCGATGGCCGATCAGCTGGTCGCCGACACCCAGGACCTCTACGACCGCACCCGCGACCTGACCTACACCGCCGACCAGCTGGGGAACGGTGCCAAGGAGCTACTCGACGAGGTCGCGACGGGCAAGGTCACCGGCGAGGAGGAGATCTGGTCCCACACCGACCTATGGGACTTCCAGGTCAACGTCGAGGGCGCCCGCATCGCGTTCGAGGATCTGCGGCCGGCGCTCGAGGTCAAGGACCCCGAGCTCGCCACCACGATCGCCCAGCGCTTCGACGAGCTACAGGTGCTCCTCGACCAGCACCGCGACGGGGACGGCTTCGTGCTCTACACCGAGCTCAGCGACGACGAGGTGAGGGAGCTCTCCGACGGGGTCAACGCACTCAGCGAACCGCTCTCGGAGCTGACCGCCGCCGTGGTGCTCTGAGACCGCCGGGAAGGACGCGCATGGATCGCACCGGTTCTCCGATCTCGAGGCGGCGGCTGCTCGGTCTCGTGGGTGGCGGGGCTGTCGCCGCCGGCACCGGCGGCGGCGTGCTCGTCGGTCGCGCGAGCGCCGGGGCATCCGGCGAACCTGACCCCACCTCGCTCGTGTTCGGGTTCCACGGACCTCACCAGGCTGGCATCGTCACGCCGGCTCAGGACCGGTTGCACTTCGCTGCCTTCGATGTCACGGCCTCGAGCCGCGACGACCTGATCACGCTGCTGCGGCGGCGGACGGTGGCCGCGGACCGCATGGTGCGCGGTCTGGGTGCCGGGCCGTTCGGGCCGGCTGGCGGGCCGTACCAGGCGCCGCCGGACGACACCGGGGAGGCGCTCGGTCTGCCGCCAGCCGGACTGACGCTCACCTTTGGCGTCGGCGCCGCTCGCTCTTCTCCACCGCCGACGGCACCGACCGCTTCGGCATCGCCGGCCGGCGGCCCGGGGCCTTGATCGAGCTGCCCCACTTCCCGGCCGACGACCTCGACCCGGCCCGCTCCGACGGTGACCTGTGCATCCAGGCGTGCGCCAACGACCCCCAGGTCGCGGTCCACGCCGTGCGCAACCTGGCCCGGATCGCCTTCGGCAGCGCCTCGGTTCGGTGGTCCCAGCTCGGGTTCGGGCGGACCTCCTCGACCTCGGCCGAGCAGCAGACCCCCCGCAACCTGTTCGGCTTCAAGGATGGCACGGCCAACCTCAAGTCCGAGGAGCGGGATGCGCTCGACGACCACGTGTGGGTGGGTCGCGGCGACGACCCCGGGGCCCGGTGGATGGCTGGCGGCTCGTACCTCGTCGCCCGGCGGATCAGCATGCACATCGAGACCTGGGACCGCACCTCGCTGCAGGAGCAGGAGGCGATCCTGGGCCGCGACAAGGGCGAAGGCGCTCCGCTGTCGGGTGGCAGGGAGCACACGGCGCCTGACTTCGACGCTCGCGGTCGGCACGCCGACGGTTCGCCCGGCGGGCCCCTCATCGCCACCGACGCCCACGTTCGGCTCGCCCATCCGTCCGGCAACGGGGGCGTCCGGCTGCTCCGCCGCGGCTACAACTTCACCGACGGGTCGACCGGTCTCGGACGGCTCGATGCCGGCCTGTTCTTCATCGCCTATGTGCGCGACCCGCAGTCCCAGTACGTGCCGATGCAGAACAAGCTCTCTCGCAGCGACCCGATGATGGAGTACATCGTCCACACGGGCAGCGGTCTGTTCGCCGTCCCGCCCGGCGTGGCCGACGAGGGTGGCTTCGTCGGCGAGGGCTTGTTCTCGTGAATGTGGATCGTGTTGGATCCGAAGGCAGTGGTCACCATCCCGAACACCACGGCACCGCCCTGTGTCGTTCCGACCGCTTCGGTCTGAGATCCGTCGGACTTCTCGGTGCGGATCGCCACCTCAGCTCCGTCGACCGGTTCGCTCTGAGCGTCGCTCACCCGAACCTCGACGTTGCCCTGGTGGTGCCGCCCGGGAACGACCTCGATCCCGAGCAGCTCCAACTCGGAGTCGAGCACGCACTCGTCGATCACCTGGGGTACGTCGACCCCATCGAGAGCCTCGCCGGCGGAGCCGTCCGCTACTGGATCGTCGAGCGGGCCATCGTCGAGGGGGTCGTCGACGGCTCCGACGGGACCGGTGTCGGCGCTGACCGCGGCACCGTCGTTGCTCCAACGCCACGCGATGGCTCCGACCACGAGTCCGATCAAGAGCAGCACCGCCACGAGGGTGATGGCCGTACGGCCGGGAACGAACATCGATGTGCGACGCGTGCGTCGCTGTCGCATCTGCGTTGCCTGACGCCGCATCTCCTCTCGCATCCGCTCGTACTGTTCGTCGCCGAGGAGGCGGCGCAACAGTGCCTCGTCGCCCGGCCCACCCAGATCGAGATCGAGGCCGGGCCAGCGCTCCTTCGCGCGTTCGAGACCCCGGTCGCGATGTATCGACCCGGCCGCGGTCTGCAACTGCCGCAAGCGGGTCAGGATGGCCGTGCGTCGGTGGCGAAGACGGGTGAGCTCCTTCTGCTTCTCGGCGATGTCGAACAGGAGCCGATGCCGCCCCGCGGTGATCGGGCCCGTGTACGGCCCCACATCGCTACCGGCATCGCGCACCGCCTTGTAGGTCTTCTCATCCTGATCGAACTGGGCGAGCAGGTCGTCGAGTCGGTCGTCGACCGCGTCGATCTCGGCGTCGATCGGCGCCAGCTCGTCCCGGCGTAGGTCGAGCATGGCCTTGTCGTCGGCGAACTCCTGCTGGGTGCGCGGACCGGCCAGGTCGTCGAGCAGCTGATCGGCGGCGTCTCGCAGGTGTGCCAGGAGGTTGGTCATCTCGCCGCGCCACCAGATCGCACATCCGGCGTGCGTCCGAGGGTCGTCGTGGGTGCACGTCCAGTCGTCGCGATGGGCCATGGCGTGGTCGGCCACCGCCTGCTGGGCCTGCTTGTAGGCCTCGACGAGCTTGTTCCAGAGTGCGTCGATCGTTTCCGGCGGCAGCCCGAGGTGCGTTGGGGCCTGCTCGGCCACCGCTGATGTGCCGTGACCGTTGGCGGTCGTGCCCTCGCCACCCCCCTGGCCATCGCCGCCCCCGACGGTGACGGCGGGCTCATCGTCGTCGTCGGGCACCGGCTCGAGAGCTCCACCCAGCTCGGCGATCTGCGCTTCAATGGCCATTAGGGCACGCGAGAGTCGGATCTCTTCCTCGTCGTCCCACTCGCCGCCTTGCTCGCGCGCCACATTGATCTCTCGCATGCGGCGAAGGATGCGCGCCCGCTCGTCGTTCAACTCGTCGAGACGAGACATCGAACTGGAAGCGTACGCCGCCGACGACCGTGCCGGCTCGGTTCAACGAGCGTGCCCGCCGTCCCAATATCACCAGTGGGCACCGTCGACCGGGTGCGACCATTGGCGATGGCCGAGATCGAGGTGCGGGAGGCGGGCGTCGATGATGCGGCGGCGATCGCGCGTGTTCACGTTCTTTCGTGGCAGGCGGCCTACCGGGGCCTGATGCCTGAGGAGTACCTCGAAATGCTCGACGACTGCGTGCGGGCTGACCGCTGGCGTCGATCGATCGAGAGCGGGCAGGGCCAGGTGCTCATGGCCCTGGTGAACGACGAGGTGGTGGGCTTCGCCGCATTCCTGGCATCCCGCGACGGCGACTCCAACCCCGGCTGCGGGGAGGTGAGCGCCATCTACCTGCTGCCAGAAGTCTGGAGCCGAGGTGCGGGTCGAGCGTTGATGGACGCGGCACTCGTCGCATTGGCCGACGCCGGCTTCACCGAGGTCGTCGCCGTCGACCGCGACAGCCATCATGGGGGTCATGACCGACGACCGAACGCTCAGCGAACTTTTCGGGATCGGTGCCGGCATGCGCGTCGCGGTGCTGCACGCCCCCGATGGCTTCGATGACACCCTCGGCGGAGTACCCGACGGGGTGGTCGTGGACCACGGGCTCCGACGTAGCGATGTGGTCGACTGCATCATCGGCTTCGTCCCCAGCGGTGGACACCTGGCCAAGAACGTCGACTGGTTGGCGGCCACCTTGTCGCCCGATGGTGCCTTCTGGGTGATGTGGCCGACCGCAGCGTCAGGGATCGCCACCGATCTCGGCCCCGACGAGGTGCTCGCCGTGGCCCGCCACGCCGGCCTGACCGGAGGCCGACAGATCGAGCTGGCCGACGGGTGGGCAGGTCTCGAGCTCGTGCGCGACCCGCTCCACTAGGTGCCCGGGCCATCGCATCGGCGGGGCGGCCGGTGACGGCTCAGCCGATGGACTGCTCGGGATCGCCGGTGATGTCGGTGCCGAGATCGTCGGCGCGCTCGCCGAGCAGTGAACGGCAGATCACCGCCCCGATGACCGCGCCGACGATGGGCGCCAGCCAGAACAGCCACAGCTGGGCCAGGTGGTCGCCTCCGGCACATGGCCGAGTGCGTAGATGCCCGTGAGGACGGTGAGGCCGAAAGCCAGGCTGACGCCGACCAGGCCGATGCCCAGGTGCGTGTCCGGCATGAAGCCGGCGGCGAGGACGGCAGCGCCGCATCCGCCGAGCACCACCAGAACCTTCCCAGTGCTTCCGCACCGAGCTTGCGAGGATCCATGCCAGGGCCTCCCTCATTTGCGACTCTCGTCGGTCAGCGGGACTGGAGATCCGCGGAGGCCCGTCGGGCGGGATTCCTCAGGCCGACTTCGGCCGCGACGATGCACGCCGCGAGCGGCTCACCGACGCGCGCTTGGCTTCCTCGGCGATGCGGCCCTTCACCGCGGCGAACGAGCAGATGGGACACACCATCGCGTCGTGACGAAGCGCGGGGCAGTGCTCGCGGCCGAAGTAGATGATCTGCAGGTGGCGACGGTTCCAGGTGTCGACCGGGAAGACCGCCTTCAGGTCGCGCTCGGTGCGTTCGACCGAGCTGCCGTCGGAGAGTCCCCATCGCCACGCGAGGCGATGGATGTGGGTGTCGACCGGGAACGCCGGCACACCGAAGGCCTGGGCCATCACGACGCTCGCCGTCTTGTGGCCGACCCCGGCGAGTGACTCGAGCATCTCCCAGTCGGGCAGCACCTCGCCGCCGGCCTCGAGGATCTGACTGGCAGCGGTCCAGAGGTTCCGGGCCTTGGTGGGCGCCAGGCCGATCTCGCGGATCAGCTCGAGGATCCGCTCGGGACCGAGCTCGACCATCAGCTCCGGGGTCGACGCCACGGCGAAGAGAGGCGGCGTCACCTGGTTCACCTTCTTGTCGGTGGTCTGCGCCGAGAGCGCGACGGCCACGAGCAAGGTGTAGGGATCGGTGTGATCGAGCGGGATCGGGGGATCGGGGTAGAGGTCGTCCAGGATCTCGCCGATCCGGTCCGCCTTCTCCTTGCGGCGCATCCGCCGACCGTACCCCTTGCCGGGGCGGCTCTCGGCGAGAGGCGCCTGGCATCATCGAGGCATGGCCGACGATGAGAGTCCGTGCCCCTGCGCTCGTCGATCCACTTGGCCCTAGAAAGGCTCCTCGCTAGATCGTGTGGATTTGGGGTAGCGGGAGCTTGCCGGCGATGAGGTAGATGATCGTGATCATCTTGGCCTTGTTGCGGTAGCCGCGGGCCCGG
>JAENWR010000012.1 GCA_016649895.1 Acidimicrobiia bacterium
GGAGGCATCGGCGGCGAGACGGCGGAGGCCGGGGCCATCAAACGAGGCCGAGGCGGGCGGGTCGGTCGGCCACGGCGCCGGCCGTCCCGGCCGGGCCGGAGGTGACGGTGGCGCCGGCAGCTCGCTGGGGGTGCGCCTCCATGCCTCTCGAGCCACGACACCGGGCTCCTCCAGCGGCGGGGGGCTCGACGGGCCGTCGGTGGCGGCATCGGCCCGGCGCTGTCGGATCGCGTCGAGGACCCCGGTGCGGTCCATGCCGCGAAGCCGGAAGATGACAAAGGGATCGTCATCGATGGCGTCGGCGATGAGGTAGCAGACCGCCGCGGCGTGTTTGCACGGCTCGGCCCAGTCGGGGCAGGTGCATGCAGTGCGCAGCTCGCCCGATCGGGGCAGGATCTCGACCTCGGCCTCGCGGGCGTCGGAGATGATGGCCGGGTCGAGCTCGCCGTCGAGGAGCGCAGCGGCATGCCCAGCCCGGCTGGCAATGGCATCGAGCACCCAGTCCCACTCGTCGACGCGGAACTGACGGATCTGCAGGAGTACCTCGTACGGTTCCAGACGCGAACCCCGAACGGCTGCCCTGACGCTGCCGTGCTCGATGGCGAGGTCGTGCGCCGTGCCCTTGCGGGCATAGGTGCGGCCCCGCGCCAACCGGTTCGGGTCGTGCACAGCGCGGCCCTCGAGGGCGTCGAGCCAGGCCAGTCCCCACCAGGTGTTGCCGAACGTGCGACGGGCGCCGGCCATCAGAGCGACCCCAACGACACGAGATCGGCCAGCTCGTCGTCGGAGAGCTCGGAGATCCACGCCTCTCCCCCACCCACCACCGAGTCGGCCAGGGCTCGTTTCTTCTCGAGCACCAGCGCCACCTTCTCCTCGAGGGTGCCCTCACAGATCATGCGGTGCACCTGGACCGGCCGGTCCTGCCCGATGCGCCACACGCGGTCGCTTGCCTGGTCCTCGACGGCCGGGTTCCACCACCGGTCGTAGTGCACGACGTGGGTGGCGCGGGTGAGGTTGAGGCCAGTGCCCCCAGCCTTCAGCGATACCACCAGCACCTGGGGCGTACCGGCCTGGAACGAGTCGACCATCATCTGGCGACGGCGCACCGTGGTGCCACCGTGCAGGAACACCGAGTCGATGCCCTCGTTGCGCAGGTGCGCCTCGATGAGGTGACCCATGGCCACGAACTGCGTGAACACCAGCACCGAGTCGCCCTCGTCGACGACGAGACCGACCAGCTCGGAGACCGCCTCGAGCTTGGCCGAGCGTCCCGCGATGGGCGCATCCTGGCCGAGGTACTGGGCGGGGTGGTTGCAGATCTGCTTCAGAGCGGTGAGCAGCTTCAGGACCAGCCCCCTCCGGTTGATGCCGTCGGTGCGCTCGACCTCGACGAGCAGCTCCTCCACCACCGCCGTGTAGAGCGTGGCCTGCTCGGTGGTGAGCCCGACGAAGCGGTCGGTCTCGGTCTTCGGCGGGAGGTCGGGCGCGATGAGCGGGTCGTCCTTGCGACGCCGGAGCAGGAAGGGGCGGATCACCGCAGCGAGGCGCCGAGCCGCCTCGTCATCGCGGTCGCGCTCGATGGGCACGGCGATGGTGCGCTGGAAGCGATCGAGCGGACCCAGCAGGCCCGGGGTGGTCCAATCGAGCAGCGCCCAGAGGTCGGAGAGCCGGTTCTCGACGGGCGTGCCGGTGAGGGCGATGCGGGCGGCCGACGGGATCCGGCGGAGCGCCTTCGCGGTGCGCGACAGCGGGTTCTTCACGGTCTGCGCCTCGTCGGCGACGACGAGGTCCCACGGCACCTCGGACAACGCTGCCGCGGCGCGCCGCACCACGCCGTAGGTGGTCACGACGATCTCGTTCGGGGCGAGGTCGGCCAGGTCGCGCTCGGTGCCGTGGTGGCGCCGAACGGGGATCGACGGAGCGAAACGTGCCGCCTCGCGCTCCCAGTTGCCGAGCAGGCTGGTGGGGCACACCACCAGCGTCGGGCCGCGCCCGCCCCGCTCGAGGAGCGTGGCCAGGACCTGCACGGTCTTGCCGAGACCCATGTCGTCGGCGAGGACGCCCCCCAGGCCCAGCTCGGCCATCTCCGACATCCACTGCACGCCACGCTGCTGGTAGGGCCGCAGGACCGCATCGAGGCCATGGGGCGGCCACCACGGTTCGGTGGCGCGCTCGACGCCCCGCAGCCGCTCGGCCAAGGTGAGCAACGGGCCGTCCTCGATCTCGGCATCGACCTCGACTCCGTCGACGGTGAGCGAGCCGGCGAGTGCCGCCGAGAGCAGCTCGCCCGCGGCCACGGGGCGGCGTTCGTTGAGCTTTCGCAGCCGCTCGGGATCGGCGCGCACCCACCGGCCCCGCATCTTCACGATGGGGCGCTTCGCCTCGGCGAGCACCGCCAGTTCGTGGTCGGTGAGCTCCTCGCCGTCGATGCTGGCCCTCCACCGCAGTTCACCGAGGGACGAGAGGTCGAACCCGGCCCCCGCCACCTTCTCGGGTTGCGGGGTGGCGACCACCGATCGCACATCGACCGATGCGAAGAGCTCGGCGGGCCAGAGCACCGGGAGCCCCGCGGCGGCCAGCTCGTCGGACAGGGGACCGAACAGTTCGTTGGCCTCGTCGTCGTCGAGGAGCAGCTGGTCGGGACGGGCCTCGGCCAGGAGCCGCCCGATGGGCTCCCACACCCGCGCCGCCCGTCGGAGGGTGACGAGCACGTCGGTGTCGGCGTCTCGTCCGAAGCGGGCCGCCACGGCGGCCGGGGCCGCCCACAGGTCGGCGGCCGGGACGACCAGGCCCGGATCGATGCGGCTCCTCACCTCGAGGATGCACACCATCGGCTGGTCGTCAGAGCCGGGCAGCTGCACGCGGAGCCCGGCGCTGGCGTCGGCTGTGGCCCCGCTGGTGGCCGAGCGCAGCCAGTCGCGGTCGAAGGTGACATCGCACGGGGCGGGACTGCTGAACGGGGCGTGACCGGCGATGATCTGAGCAGCGGCGGTCCGGACGAACGCATCGGCCACTGCGTCGAGGAACGCCATGACGGTCGGCCGGGGCCCGAGGATTCGTCGCGGCGACGTACCCGGCACCGGGACGGCATGAGCGGCGGCGGGGAGCGCGGCCGCCAGACGCTCGACGAGCTGGTGGTCGTCGGGGTCGAGCGGCCCGATGCGCCAGGCGTCGACGCCCCCGTCGGTGATGCCGGGGAGCAGCCGGCCACGTGCGACGAGGTCGAGCCCCACCTTGGCCGCGACCGACCAGGCGCGGACCGAGGGCTGCACCTCGGTGGTGGCCGACAGCTCGCACAACGCGTCGATGACCTGGGCGATCGGTAGAACCTGGGCGGGGACCGCCCTGGTGCGCACCTGCGACCCCGCAGGCACCACAAGGTCGACCGATGAGCTGGCGGGCCCCAGCGCAGGTCCCCAGAGCGCGAGTGCGCCGTCGCGGCCGTGCGTGCCAGGGATGAACGTGGCGTCGACCCCGGGGGCGAACGTGACAGCCATGGAAAACCGGTGTCCCTCTGTCGGAGGTGGGTGGAGGGGAACGGCGGTTCCCGATGCGGTCCCAGGAAGGCTACCGACCCGGTGTGACGCTCATCGCCGGGGCCCCTAGCGTCGGCCCCATGAGCGACGCCTCTCAGCCACGCCGCAACTCGGGCACCGCGTACGTGGTGGCGCCGCCGTCGGGACGGGGCCCGGCGGTGCTCGTCCTGCACGCCTGGTGGGGACTCACCCCATTCGTGCGGCAGTGGTGCGATCGGCTCGCCGACGAGGGGTTCGCGGTTCTGGCGCCCGACCTGTACCAGGGCGAGTCGGCCGATCGACCCGATGAGGCCGAGGATCTCCTCGCCCGCATGGACGTGAACCGAGCCGCCGACCTCGTCCTCTCCACTGCTGCCACCCTGCAAGAGCTGCCCATCGCCGACGACGGCCCGATCGGCATCGTCGGGTTCTCCATGGGTGGGTCGCTGGCCTTGTGGTTGAGCGCCAAGGTGCCCGAACAGGTGGCCGCCACGGTCACCTACTACGGGACACAGAGCGTCGAGCTCGACGCGTCGCGCGCCGCCTTCATGGGGCACTTCGCCGAGCGCGACGAGCTGGTCGACGACGACGAGGTGGTCGAGCTCGAGGCCCACCTGAACCTGATCGGGCGCGACGTCGAGTTCCACCGCTACGCCGGCACCGGTCACTGGTTCGTCGAGGAGGACCGAGCGGCGGCCTTCGACCCGGGGGCCGCCGAGTTGGCATGGGGGCGCACCGTCGACTTCCTGCACCGCCACCTCGAGCGGTCCTGATCCGGCATTCGCCGCTTCCGCACGTCCCGGGCTGACCTCCCGATGAACGACGGTGCCGTGGCTCTGACAGCAGAAGCCGCTCGGCGGTCCAGTGGATGAATCCGGTGATCGCCGCTCCCTGAGCGATGATGCACCGATGACCGACGCCCCCGAACGTACCCAGAGCATCGTCACGCTCGACCTCGAAGGCGTGCTCGTGCCCGAGATCTGGGTCGCGGTCGCCGAGAGCACCGGCATCGACGCGCTGCGCCGCACCACCCGCGACGAGCCCGACTACGACCTGCTGATGCGGTACCGCCTCGACCTGCTCGACGAGTATGGCCTCACGCTGCCGCGCATCAACGAGGTCATCGGCGGGCTCTCACCGCTCCCCGGCGCCGTCGAGTTCCTCGCCGCACTGCGCGAACGCACCCAGGTGGTCCTCCTCTCGGACACCTTCGAGCAGTTCGCCCGCCCGCTCATGGGACAGCTCGGCTGGCCCACGCTGTTGTGCCACCGCCTCATCACCGATGGCGATCGCATCGTCGGCTACCGGCTGCGGATGCCCGACCCGAAGCGCGCCGCTGTGGAGGCGTTCCAGGGGCTGAACTACCGGGTCGTCGCCGCCGGCGATTCCTACAACGACACGTCGATGCTCCTCGCCGCCGACGCCGGCTTCTTGTTCCACGCTCCCGACAACGTGGTCGCCGAGTTCCCGCAGCTCCCGGCGCTCGGGAGCTTCGACGAGCTCCTCGAGCGCATCACCGCCGAGCTCACCTGACGGCAGGCACCACGCGGCCGGCGGTGACGGCGGAATGGCGGACGGGTCACCCCCCGGCGGTAGGTTCTCCCCCCATGATCTGTCGCACCTCAGCTCGGCCGGCGGGACCGGACGCGCCATGACCACCACCCACGACCTCATCATCTTCGGGGGCAACGCCGGCGGCCTGTCCGCCGCAACCCTCGCTCGCCGGGCGGGTCTCGAACGGGTACGGATCATCGAGTCGGGCACCGTCGTCGGGATCCCCGACGTGATCGGCGAGCACGGTCTCGACGTCGGATACGGCGAAACCGTCACCGCCATCGACGTCGACACCGACGGCAACCTGGTCGTCAGCACCGGCCGTCAGACCTACACGGCACCAGCGGTCCTGGTGGCCCAGCGCAAGAGCGCCGTCGATTGGACACCATCTGTCCCCACCTTCAGCGGCGAGCGCATCCTCGTCGATCGCATCCCCGAGTCGCCGAACGACGTCGACGTGCTCGTGGTGGGCCACACCGATCACGCCGTCGAGCTCACGGCCCAGCTCGCCGATCAGGGTGCCGGCGTGGTCCTCGCCGCCGGACCCATGGACCCGAGCCTGCTGTCACCCATGGCCGAGGCGCTGCTCCAAAAGATCGAGCACGAGCGCCAGGCGACGTTGCTCTACCGGTCGGTACCGACGCGGATCTCCGAGGTCGACGGCCTGCCGATGGTCGACTTCGGCGACCGCCGCACCCCCGACCTCCAGTTCGACCACGTGGTCTTCTCGTCGGGCCGCCACGCCCTCTCCCCCGCCGACGTCGGCGCCACCGAGACCGCCGTGGCGAGTGGACGCTTGTGGTTCATGGGCGAGGAGGACGAGACCGCCGACGGCATCCCCACCGCTCCGAGCTGGCGGGTCGGCCGCGACCTGCTCGAACGCTGCTTCCCCGACCTCGAGCTGCCGGCGCCCGCGCCGAGCGCCGAACGGCGCCGCGAGTTCCCGGGCGTCATCGAGGAGCTGCGGCGCGAGCACTACAACGCCACGATCACCCACTTCGAGCCCACCCACTCCGACCTCTGGGTGCTGCGGATCAAGCCCGACCACGGCTCGGTGTCGCACCTGCCCGGTCAGTACGCGTCGCTCGGCCTCGGCTACTGGGAAGCGCGGATCGACGACGCAGTCGACCCCGAGATCGACGAGCGCTGGGAGAAGCTGATCCGGCGGTCGTACTCGATCTCACACCGGATCTTCGATGACAACGGCTACCTGGCCAACGAGGCCGAAGCCGACGAGCTCGAGTTCTACATCGTCCTCGTGCCACCCACCGACGACAACATCCCCGGCCTCACCCCACGACTCGCCCTCAAGCGTCCAGGTGACCGCATCTACCTCGGCCCGAAGGTCGCCGGTCGCTACACGCTGGCTCCCGTCACCGACCCACGAGACACCGTGATCCTGTTGTCGACCGGCACCGGCGAAGCGCCGCAGAACGCCATGATCACCGAGCTGCTCCGCAAGGGCCACCGGGGCCCGATCGTGTCGGCCGTCTCCGTCCGGCAGTGGGCCGACCTCGGCTACATCAACCAGCACCGCGAGCTCGAGGAGCGGTACCCCAACTACCACTACCTCCCGATGCCCACGCGCGAGCCCGACGTGCCGAAGCGCTACATCCAGGACCTCATCAGCAACGACGTGTTCGCCACCGAGTTCGACGTGAAGCTCGACTCCGAGTCCACACATGTCTTCCTGTGCGGGAACCCGGCGATGATCGGACTGCCCACCGACGTGGATGGCGAGCTCACCTACCCCGAGGTCACGGGCGTCGTCGAGCTGCTCGCCGCGCGTGGCTTCACGCTCGACCATCGCAACCAGCGCGGCAACGTGCACTACGAGGAGTACTGGTAGGTCGCTCGGAAGCCTCGATGGCAACCGAACGCACGCCCGCCTGACCGTCGGGACGTGAACCGACTGCGGAGGTGCCGTCGGCGCACGCCAGAATGGCGGGGTCATGTCGCGCTTCTCGCCCGCTCAGCTCCTGCACCGCCAGGCACTGGTGCCCACACCGGCCTATCCGCCGGAGCTGCCGATCTCGCAGCGGCGCGACGACCTGCTCGCGGCCATCGCCGAGAACCAGGTGGTCATCGTTGCGGGCGAGACCGGGTCGGGTAAGTCGACCCAGCTGCCGAAGCTGTGCCTCGAGCTCGGGCGGGGCGTCGAAGGCTACGTGGGCCACACCCAGCCCCGACGCATCGCCGCCCGCTCCATCGCCGAACGGGTGGCCGACGAGCTCGGCACCACGGTCGGCGGCCTCGTTGGCTACACGGTGCGCTTCACCGACGAGGTCGGCGACGACACCCTCGTGAAGCTCATGACCGACGGCATCCTGCTGGCCGAGATCCAGCGCGACCGGCACCTGTCTCGGTACGACACGATCATCATCGACGAGGCCCACGAGCGGAGCCTCAACATCGACTTCCTGCTCGGCTACCTCCGCCAGTTGCTTCCCCGCCGGCCCGACCTGAAGGTCATCGTCACCTCGGCCACCATCGACACCGAGCGCTTCTCGGCCCACTTCGGCGATGCGCCCATCATCGAGGTGTCGGGCCGCACCTACCCGGTCGACCTGCGCTACAGGCCACTCGACGAGCCCGACACCGAGGAGCTCGACGATGAGGCCGGTGCCCGCGGCGGACGTCGCGGGGCTGCCTCCGACAGCAAGGACCAGACCCGGGGCATCGTCGATGCCGTGGCCGAGCTGCGCCGCGAAGGTCCTGGCGACGTGCTGGTCTTCTGCTCGGGCGAGCGCGACATCCGCGATGCTGCCGACGCCCTCCGCGACCGCAAGCTGCCCGACACCGAGATCCTCCCGCTCTATGCCCGGCTGTCGTCCGCCGAACAGCACCGGGTCTTCTCGGCCCACCCCGGTCGTCGCATCGTACTCGCCACCAACGTGGCCGAGACGTCGCTCACCGTGCCCGGCATCCGCTACGTGGTCGATCCGGGAACGGCGCGCATCTCGCGCTACAACCACCGCACCAAGGTGCAGCGGCTCCCGATCGAAGCGGTGTCGCAGGCGTCGGCGGACCAGCGCGCCGGCCGCTGCGGCCGGGTGGGTCCCGGCATCTGCATCCGCCTCTACAGCGAGGACGACTACGAGTCGCGGCCGCGCTTCACCGAGCCGGAGATCCAGCGGACCAACCTGGCCTCGGTCATCCTCCAGATGGCTGCCCTTGGCCTCGGTGACGTCGAGGCCTTCCCCTTCGTCGACCCGCCCGACAGCCGCTCGATCCGCGACGGCGTCGCCCTGCTCGCCGAGCTCGGCGCCGTCGACCCCGAGCACGAGGGCACCACGCGTTGGCTGACCCCCAAGGGTCGCCAGCTCGCCAAGCTGCCACTCGATCCGAGGCTCGGGCGGATGGTGCTCGAAGCCGATCGCAGCGGCTGTCTCCACGAGGTGATGGTGATCGCCGCCGCGATGTCGATCCTCGACCCGCGCGAGCGGCCGACCGGCTCGGAGCAGCAGGCGGCGCAGATGCACGCCCGCTTCGCTCACCCCGACTCCGACTTCCTGGCCTACATCGCGCTGTGGGACCACGTGCGCGAGCTGCGACGCGAGCGGGGCTCGAACCAGTTCCGCAAGCAGCTGAAGGCCGAGTACCTCAACGTCATGCGGGTGCGCGAGTGGCAGGATCTCTACTCCCAGCTGCGGCGGGTCGTGGGGCAGATGGGGATGAGGACACGCCACGGCGGCGAACCGGCCAGCGGCGACGCCATCCACATGTCCCTGCTGCCGGGCCTCCTCTCCCACATCGGCATGAAGGAGGGCGACACCCGCGAGTACCGCGGCGCGCGCAACGCCAAGTTCGCCATCGCCCCCGGCTCGACGCTGTCGAGGTCGGGGCCCAAGTGGGTGATGGCCGGCGAGCTCGTCGAGACCAACCGCATGTGGGGCCGCGTCGTCGCCCGCATCCGGCCCGAGTGGGCCGAGGAGGTCGGCGAGCACGTCGTGAAGCGCTCCTACGGTGATGCCTGGTGGGACCGCGAGCGCGGCGCAGCCCTCGCCCACGAGCGAGTCACCCTCTACGGGCTGCCGCTGGTCACCGGCCGCACCGTCAACGTGAGCCGGATCGACCCTGCCCTCGCTCGGGAGCTCTTCATCTGGCACGCCCTCGTCCAGGGCGAGTGGGACACCCACCACCGCTTCGTCGACCGCAACCGCGAGCGGTTGACCGAGGTGGCCGACCTCGAGGCCCGGGCACGCCGCGACCTGCTGGTCGACGACGACGTCATCGCCGACTGGTTCGCGGCGCGGATCCCCGACCACATCGCGTCGGTGCGTACCTTCGACAAGTGGTGGAAGCGTGCCCAAGAGCAGCCAGACCTGCTCGACATCCCCCTCCGCGTACTGGCGGGCGGGGGCGACGAGCTCGACCCCTCGGCCTTCCCCGACGAGTGGCGACAGGGGTCGCTCACGCTCGCCCTCGACTACCGCTTCGAACCTGGGACCATCACCGACGGTCTGACGGTCGACGTACCGCTCACCGCACTGAACCAGATCGACCCCACCGCGTTCGAGTGGCACGTACCGGGCGTGCGGGCCGACCTGGTCGACGCGCTGGTGCGGTCGCTGCCGAAGGCCATCCGGCGGTCGCTGGTGCCGGTGCCCGACACGGTGGCCGCGGTGCTCGACCGGCTCGACCCCGGCTCGGGCGAGGGGCTGCTCCAGTCGCTCTCCCGCGAGCTCGGCCGCGTGGGCGGCGTGCACGTGCCCGTCGACGCCTTCGACCTCGACAAGGTGCCGGACCACCTGCGGCCGACGTTCCGGATCCTCGACGAGGCAGGTGCCCCCCTTGCCGTCGGCAAGAGCGTCGATGCACTCGGGTCGCTCCTCGACGAGCAGGTGCGAAACGCCATCGCCCACTCCGGCGCCGCGATCGAGCGGCGCGGCCTCACCGCCTGGCCGGGCGGCGGCCTCCCCCGCGTCGTCGACACCACCGGCGCGGGCCACAAGGTCAGGGCCTACCCGGCACTCGTCGACGAGGGCGACACGGTCGCGGTACGACTGTTGCCGACGGCCGACGAGCAGTGGGAGGCGATGTGGTCGGGCACTCGACGCCTGCTGCGCCTCGCCCTCCCGGCACCGGGTCGGGCGCTCGAGCGGATGCTCGACAACCGGGCGACGCTCGCGCTCACCTCCTCACCCTGGCGCACGCCGGCCGACTGGGCGGGCGATGCGGCATCGGCCGCCATCGACAAGGTCGTCGACGAGGCGGGCGGCCCGTCGTGGACCGACGCCGGCTACGCCGCCTTGCTCGCCGCCGCCAAGGCCGACCTGCCGAAGCTGTTGGTCGACGCCGCTCCGGCGGCGCTCGACATCCTGCGCACCCTCGGTCGGCTGCGGCCCCGTCTCGATGCCACCACCCAGCCCGCCCTCGCGCCGTCGGTGGCCGACATGCGCCACCAGCTCGCCCGCCTCGTGTACCCGGGCATGCTCGCCGCGATCGGGGTCGACCGCTTCGCCGACGTCCGCCGCTACCTCCTCGCCATCGAGCACCGACTCGAGAAATTGCCCGACGCGTTGATGAGGGATCAGGAGCGGATGCTCACCTGCATCCGCCTCGACCGCGAGTTCGACGCGCTGGCCGAGCGGGTGCCGTCGTCACCGGAGCTCGACGAGGTGGGCTGGCTCCTCCAGGAGCTGCGGGTGGCGACCTTCGCCCAGCACCTCGGCACCGCCCAGCCGGTGAGCGAGAAGCGTGTCCGCACCGCGCTGGCGGCCGCATCGCGCTGAGGGTCGGCGCCCGTGCCGGGGCTGCTCCCGCTCCAGGCTCAGCCCGATCAGGTCTCGGGAGCACCGTGGCGGCCGGCGCCGGCGGCGAACCGGGCCGCCCCTTCGCGAGCCTCGCCTGATCGAGCGACCTCGCGGCCGAGCGCGGTCTCGTGGGCCATCGCATCGGCGAACGGGAGCGACCACTGGTCGATGGCCGACCGGCGGTCGCTGCGCAGGCAGATCCGCGGGAGCGCCGCCAGCTCGTGGGCGAGCGCGAGAGCAGCATCGAACGCCGCACCCGGCTCGACGACCCGATCGACCAGGCCGATGGCCTTGGCCTCGTCGGCACCCACGCCACGCCCGGTGAGGATGAGGTCCATCGCCCGGCCGTGGCCCACGAGGCGCGGCAGTCGCACGGTGCCGCCATCGACAAGGGGAACACCCCAGCGCCGGCAGTAGACGCCGAGGGTGGCGTCGGACGCCGCCACCCGCAGGTCACACCAGATGGCGAGCTCGAGCCCCCCGGCCACCGCGTGTCCCTCGATGGCCGCGATGACCGGCTTGGAGAGGTCCATTCGGGTGGGCCCCATCGGCCCGTCGACCGCCATGTCAGCCTCGATGCGGTTGCCGCGCCCCTCGGCCACTCCCTTCAGGTCGGCTCCGGCGCAGAACGTGCCGCCCGCGCCGTGGAGCACCGCGGCCGACAGGGCGTCGTCGGACTCGAACCGGCGGAACGCCTCGACGAGCAGGTCGGCGGTCGGCCGATCGACGGCGTTGCGCACGGCGGGCCGATCGATGGTGACGACGAGCACGCCGCCGTCGATGGTGCTGGTGACCGGTGCGCCCATGCGAAGCCCCCTCGCGGATCAGGCCCCCGCGGCGAGGGCCCGCCAGAGCGCACGGTAGCTGGGATGCTCGAGATCGGGCGTCACCCATCGGGCGGCGACGAGCTCGTGGTGCATCGCCGGCAGGTTGCGCCACGGGACGCCCGTGTCGACGTGGTGCGCCAGGTGCCACCCGGTGTTGAACGGCACGATCGTGGCTCGCGCCAGCCACGACTGGCGGACGTGGTGGGTGGTGCGCCGGCGATCGGTGCTGTGTTCCATGCCGCCGTGCTCGGCCACGGCGCGCAGCCGGTTGACGACGCGCCACGACGTCATCCACGGGAGGAGCCACAGCCCGAGGTAGAGCTCGGGGCGGCCGGCAGCCGTGGCCGCCCCGAGCAGCACGAGCTGGGTGCCGAGGATGCGGGTGGCCAACGGACGCGATGTGGGCTTGGTGAGCGCCGTCAGCAGCGGCTTCAGGTTCTTCCACCCCGAGATGCCGACCGCGTCACGGAGCAGTTTGCGACGGAAGCTGGCACGACTGATCGGGTAGCCCACGTAGAGGCCCATGTCGGGCTCGTTCGGGCCGAACTCCTCCTTGTGGTGGGCGAAGTGGCTGCGCCGGTAGGCGTCGAGCGGAACGAACGCCGGATAGGCCAGCAGCCATCGCCCCACCCGGTCGTTCCACGCCTTGTTCGAGAACAGCAGCTTGTGGGCAGCTTCGTGGGCGAGGATGGCGAACCGGGCGAACGTGGCCCCCATGGCGATCGCCGCGGCGAGGTAGCCCAGTGGGTGGGCGATCCACACGGCAGCCCCGACGATCAGCGCCGCCTGGGCCCAGCAGAGCACGACGCTGCCGACGTTGCGCAGGTCGTCGACGCGACGCAGATCGCCCCTCACCGCGGCGACCGGCATGCCGGTGGCGGTGAGGCGCTCGGTGGGAAGGACATCGGGCAGGTGCGCTGCGGGCGGCACCATCGTTGCGGCCATGTTCTGATCGTAGTACGCATTGCTCACACATGTCGATCAAACGTAATGTCCTGGCGGCCGTTCGCAGCCGCCGACTGACAGCCCGATCCGTCCTCCTCTCGGTGCTGCTCGGCACCGACCCGCCCCGTCTGCCGGTCAGCGTGCTGGTCGCCACGACCGAGCTGTTCGGGATCGCAGAGGGCACCACCCGTACGGCCCTGTCGCGCATGGCCACCGCCGGCGAGCTCCGCGCCGAGGACGGCCGCTACCAGCTCGCCTCCGAGCAGCTACTTCGACGCCAGGTGCGCCAGGCCGAGAGCCGCCGGGCCCAGATACGCGATTGGGCGATCGGCGACGCGTGGGTGCAGGCGGTGGTGACGTCGACGGGTCGGCGCCCGGCCGACGAACGAGCAGCGCTTCGAACGTCGCTACAGGCCGGCCGGCTCGCCGAGCTGCGCCAGGGCGTCTGGCTGCGACCCGACAACCTGATCCCCGAGCAGTCCCTCCATGCTGATCCCAGCGTCACCTGGTTCGCCGCGTCGCCCGAAGCTGACCCTCACGAGCTGGTGGCAGCCCTGTGGGACCTGCCCGCTTGGGCTGCCCACGCCGACGACCTGCGACGACGGCTCGACGGGCTCGTCGAGCCGCTCGACGCCGGCGACCGCACCGTCCTCGCCGACGGGTTCGTGCTCAGTGCCGAGGTGCTCCGCGCGCTCCAGGCCGATCCGCTCCTGCCGCCCCCGCTGCTCCCGGCAGCCTGGCCCGGCGCCGACCTCCGCCGCGAGTACGAGCGGTACGACACGGCCTACCGCTCCGTCCTCGCCACCTGGTTCGCCGAGCACCGCTGATCCCCGCCGCCCCGCACGGCTGGCACTGCGAGCGGCTGTCGAACGATGATCGTCGCTCACGTACCTGGCGGTACCGGACCAACCCGCCTGACCAAAACCGGAGGCCAACCTGTCTGCCACCTCACACGAGGCGGATCGAGCCGACCCCACGTCGACCTCGCTCCTCTCCCCCATCTCCCGTGTGGCCATCGTCGCGGTCGGCGCCTACGTGGGCGCCCAGGTCATCGCCGACGTGGCCAGCGTGAAGGTGGGCTCGATCACCGGCCGTGCCGTCGACATGGGCACGTTCGTCTACCCGATCACGTTCACCCTGCGCGATGTGGTCCACAAGACGCTCGGCCGCCGCGCCGCCCGCACGCTGGTGGTGACCGCCGCCGTGGTGAACCTGTTCATGGCCCTCTACCTGCTGTGGGCCGCTCGTTGGCCGTCGGACCCGTCGTTCACCCTCGGACCCGAGTTCGCGGCGGTGATGGCACCGCTGTGGCGGATCACCTTCGCCTCGATCGTGGCCGAGGTGGTCAGCGAGCTGGCCGACACCGAGGTGTACCACTGGTTCGTCCGACGGGTCACCACGCGCCACCAGTGGGCCCGGGTGGCGGTGAGCAACGCGGTGAGCGTCCCGATCGACAACGTGATCTTCGCCGTCGCGGCGTTCGGATCGTTGCCGGGCTTGGCCGACCACTCGCTCACGCTGCCGTGGCACACGGTGTGGGACATCTTCGTGGTGAACCTCACGGTGAAGGCCTTGGTGAGCATGGCCAGCATCCCGCTCATCTACATGGCACCCGACCGGGACTGGACGGCCCGGCCCGACGATGCATGAGTCGGCGAGCTCGATGTCGGGTAGCCAGCCGGAGTTCGCGAGCAGGAGGCACGCATGGACGCACTCGGCCACCGGCGGTGGGTCATCGCCGAAGGATGGATCCCCGACAGCAGCACGGGCCCGGCCCCAGCTCTCACGAGCCATGAGACCGCCTGCCTGCTCAACACCGGCGATGACGATGCCCACGTGAGCGTTCACGTCTACTTCACCGACCGCGAGCCCGCCGGGCCCTATCGGGTGGTGGTGCCGGCGCGCCGAACGCTGCACCTGCGCTTCAACGACCTGACCGACCCCGAGACGGTGCCCCTCGGCACCGACTACGCCTCGGTGATCGAGTCGGACGTGCCGATCGTGGTGCAGCACACCCGACTCGATTCACGACAAGCCGAGAACGCGCTTCTATCGACGATCGCCTTCCCCGCTGGCTGAGCTGCCAGGGTCAGCAGCCGGTACGGTCAGCCGCAATGGACGACCCGAACGACACACCGCAGCAGCGTCCGCGCGACGACTGGGAGATCGCCGACGTCGCCACTTCGGAAGCTCCCGATCTCATTGCCCCTGGTCCTCCCTCCTCCGCCACCCCTGGTGGCGATGGACCGACTGCCGACGACGGGGACGCCGACGAGGACGCCGTGCGGCGCTACCTCACCTGGATCGATGATCCGTCGAGCCTTCGCGACGAGGACCACATCACCGAGCTGCAGTCGCGCATCGACGCGGCTCGCGATCCCATCGACAAGATCCACCTGGCGAGCGAGCTGCACTGGGCCAAGAAGGTCGACGGGACCCACCTGCGTCGAGACTTCCTCGCCGTGGCCCGTCGGTGGGCCGAGGCCAACCGCATCGTGCCGGAGGCGTTCATGGAGATGGGCGTTCCGACCGAAGACCTCCGTCAGGCGGGCTTCGCGGTCGACACACGTCCCCGTCGCAAGTCCGAAACGGGAACGGTGGCTCCATCGACGCCGCGAGCCGAGCGGGTCGGCGTCGAACGCATCCGTGAGGGGGCGATGTCGTTCGATGCCGCGTTCACCATCGCCGACCTCCGTGACCGGGTGGGTGGCAGCCCTGGCACGGTGCGAAAGGCCCTTGAAGCGATGGTGGCCGAGGGTCGCGTCGAGAACCTCGGGCCCGATGCCAACTGGCCCGGCCCTGGCCGCCCCCCGAACCGCTACGTGAGGCGCCGCAGCTGAGCGTACGCACCTGAGCCCGCGTCGACTGAGCCAGCGTCAGCCGAGCGACACGGTGGTGGCGTTGCCCACGTGGGCGTAGCGACTGGGCGTGCAGGTGAGGACGATGACCTGGCATCCCCCGCTGGCGGCACCAATGGCCGCACCCATCGTGCGCAGCCGCTCGGGATCGGTGTACCCGAGCACGTCATCGAAGATGACGGGGGCGCCACCGTCGGTGCTGACGATGGCCGCACACGCCAGCCGTGAGAGCAGGCCGAGCTGTTCGCGCGCACCCACGCTGAGCTGCTCGACCCGAAGGGCGACGCCCCCGACGATGCGACGGGCGACACGCAGCTGTTCGTCGAGCTCGATCTGGACGTCGGGGCCGAACACGATGCGGGCGAGCCGCTCGATCTGCACGCGGAACGGCTCGGAGTAGCGCTGTCGGGCTTCGTCGCGCCGGGCCTCGAACGTGTCGTGCAGCAGGAGAGCCGCCTGGGCACGCGCCTCGGTGCGGATGTGCTCGCGCTGGAGGTGTTCGAGGGTGGTGCGGGCCTCGTCGAGCTCGGCGGCGAGGCCCATCTCGCCGTGCGCCTCGAGCACCGCCACCAGGCGGGTGCGCTCGTCGTGATCGTCGCGGATCGAGAGCTGGACGCGCTCGACGGCGGCGACGGCATTGGCGAGTCGACTCTGAGCACCGACGGGATCGAGCTCGGCCACCTCGAGGGTGGAGCGGTCGACCTCGGCGGCAGCCGCTCGCACGGCGTCGAGCTCGGCATCGACCGCAGCCCGGAGCTGATCGTCGGCGGCGGCCGCCCGGGCGGTGCACAACCGCTCGGCCAACCGCTCGGAGTTGGCACGCACCTGACCGATGCGTGCGTCGAGGACGCGGTCGTCGATGCGGACGGTGTCGAGACATCGGCGTGCCATCCGCTCGTCGGCCAGCTGGTCGTCGCGAGCGACGAGGAGCGATGCCACGTCGCGCTCAGCGGAGTCCAGCGAGGCCTCCGCCTCGGCGATCGACGACGCTAGGTCCTCGTCGACTGCACCGTCGTTGGGTGCCGCTGCGAGCCGCTCCTCGAGCTGAGCGACGTGGCCGGCCACCAGAGCCGGGGTGAGATCGCCGATGTCGCGGGCGAGCGCATCGTGCTCGTCGGCCTCGTCGCGCATGGCGGCCTCACGCGCGGCGTGACGCTCCTTTGCTTCGTCGACCGACGAGACCCCCCATCGCCCGCACCGCGCGACAAGGTCGGCCCGGGCATCGTCGAGGGCGACGACGAGCTCGCGGGCACCGTGGCCCGGTTCGACCGTGAACGTGACCCGGTCGTCGACCCGCACGGTGAACGGTTCGGCCACCACCCAGGTGCGCTCGTCGCCGACGCGCACAGCCTCGGACGTTCCATCGACCTGGAGATCGACCGGAGCGTGCACCTGGGCTCGGACCCGAGCGCCGGCGACCTCGAGCCGGGCCGCGGCCACCTCGACCGCGAGCGCCGCCGTCTCGATGACGGAGAGCGCCTCGGCATCGAGGTGGTTGCGGTGCAGCTCGGCTCGCGCCACTGCGAGCCGCTCCTCGGTTGCCAGGATGCGGGCGTGCCGCCCGCGCCACTGCTCGAGCTCGGCATGATCGCGCAGGTGCTGGAGCCAGGACCGCGCGGCGTCGACCCGGAGGTGGGCGGCGGCGAGCTGTTGATCGGTGGCCACGAGCGCCGCCTCGGCCTGGGCCACCCGCTGGGCCGCATCGTCGAGGGCGGGCAGGGCCCGCTCGCGCTCGGCCAGGAGCTTGTCGAGCTCGGCAGCGGCTGATTCGGCGTCGTCGACCAGCTCGAGGCGCCGCGAGAGCTCGTGTCGGGCGCTGTCGAGGTGGGCCTCGGCACCCTGCCGTAGCTGCACGAGGTGGCTCAGGTGACGCTCGGCCGCCTGTGCCTCGGTCCAGGCGAGCTCGGCTGCCGCGCGCTCCTGGCGGCACCCAGCACGCCGAGGCTCGAGGTCGTCGAGCCGGCGGGTGAGCGCGGCGACCTTCTCGGCGTGCTCGTCGAGCTGCGCCAGGGTGCGGGTGAGCTCGGCGACGCTCTGCTCAGCGACATCGACCTTGCCCATGAGCTCGGTTCGCTCGCTTCGAGGGCGCCCGGTGGCGGTCCAGTAGCGGTCGCGCTCGGCCTGGATGCGCGAGAACAGGTGGTCGTCGGCATCGGTGGTGGGCGCGCCGCCAGCGGCTGCGTCGAGTGCACGGATGAGCGTGGGGGTGTCGAACGTGGCCGGCGCGAGCTCGTCGCCCTGGGCCAGCCGCAGGGCGGCCCACAGCTCCGCATCCATCGTCTCGGCCAGGATGGCCTCGACCCGGTCGTGGGCCTCGCGGCCCGTGAGGTGCTCGGGGCGGGGAGCCAGGATGTGCAGCGTCGTCTCGCGCTGCTTGAGCCACCGCTTGGCGAACACGAAGTGGAAGGGACCGCTGGAGATCTCGATCTCGACGCGGGGGCCGACGTCGCGACCGACCGGCTGCACGTCCTTCACCCTGCTCTTGGTCGACGAGTCGGGCACGCCGAGCACCAGGTCGATGGCGTCGGCGATGCTGGTCTTGCCGATCTCGTTAGGCCCTTCGACGATGGTGACACCATCGAGGGCGAAGGTGATGTCGCGCTGGGCGACCCCTCGGAAGTGGGTGAGCGCGAGGCGGTGGATCCTCATGACGCCACGCTCGCCAGCCGGTAGAGGAGCGCCAGGGCGTCGCGCGCTGCCTCGGCCTCAGGCGCTCCGCCCACGGCGCTCTGGTGGAGATCGGCGACGGCCTCCTTGGCGAAGCCACCGAGGTCGAACTCGTCGAGGTCGAGCTCGTCGGGGAGCACGACCAGGTCGGTGTGGCGAGCCCAGATCTCGAGTGCGCCGAGAAGATCGGAGTGGTGCTCGAGCACCTCGTCGAGCCGGGCCGATGCGGTGAGCGAGATGGTACCCACCAGCGACAGCTTGACGATGGTGCGGGCCTTGCCGGGGAGGGAGTCGAGCCACTGACCGAGCTGGTCGATGTCGGCCACCGAGTCGAGTGGCACCGAGCGGCGGACGAACCGCCAGGTGCCCAGCGCGACGGGCGTGACCTGGATGTGGGTGGTGGACGCCTCGACCACCAGCACGTTGCCGGGATCGACCTCGTCGTAGTCGGTGGGCTCGGGAGCGCCGGAGTACCAGATGCGCCCCGACGTGCCCACCTGCGTGGTGCTGTGCCGGTCGCCCAGGGCCACGTAGTGAGCGCACCCCGAGGCCAGCGTCGCCTCGGCGGCGACCGTGCCGATGAGGGCGGGGTCGGTGGGGTCGGGCGAGAGCGAGTCGACCGCGCCGTGGCCGGCCACGATGCGGATGATCCCATCGGCATCGACGCCAGAGGTGGCCGCTGCGCAGAGGTCGACCAGCGGCCGCTTCGACGTCCAGGGGGCGGCGATGAGCTCGACTCCCGGCGCGACGACGTGCACCCCCGCCCGGTCGAGCACGTGCACGTTGGCCGGCTGGTGCCGACGGAAGGTGGCGGAGGTGAACACCGACGACGCATCGAGCGGATCGTGGTTTCCCGGGAGGAGGTAGAACGCCACCGCTGCCGCCTCCATGGCCTCGAGGGCTCGGACCACGACGCGCCGCTCGACGTGGTTGGTCTCGAAGACGTCGCCGCACACCACCACGAAGGCGCAGCTCTGGTCATGGGCCACCTGCCCGATGCGGCTGATGGCGTCGATGCGCGCTGCGGTGAAGCGGGCCTGGGCATCGGGATCGAGGAAGTGGCGGGTCATGCCGAGCTGCCAGTCGGCCGTGTGGATGAAGCGCACCGCGGGCGAGAACGCGACGGAGCCGCTCGAGGCCGTTCCGGCGGGGGCCGGGGCTGTGTCGTTGGGCGTCGTCTCCATACCCACAACGCTACGCAGGGGGTGTGACAGCTTCGGGGACCCTCACCCCGCGCCCGTGACCACCTCGACGGCATCGAAGCCCGCCACGTCGCCGCCGATGGCCCATTCGAGCCGAGTCGCCGCGGCCCGGTACGACGGGATCTCGAGCACCTCGACCACGGCGTCGGCGATGCGCTCGACCACGTCCTCGGGGGGCACGACGACGCCGGCACCCACCCGGACGACGGCGGCGGCGTTGTCGGGCTGCTCGCGCCCGAGCGGCACACACACCTGGGGCAGGCCGTGGGCCAGCGCAGCGACGACGGTACCAAGGCCGGCGTGGCTGACGACGGCCGCCGCATACGGCATCACCGCAGCGTGGCGCACGTAGCCCACCACAGCGGCGTTGGCCGGCAGGACGAAGACACCGGGGTCGACGTGCGGCGGCGCCATGGCGAGCACCCTCACCGGTGCGCCGGCGAGCCCGTCGAGGACACTCTGGATGGCCGGCACCTGGCCCATCGGTGTGGAGCCCAGGCTGACCACCACCAGCGGCCGCTCGTCGACGAAGGGAGGTCGCCAGCCCTCGTCGGGACCGGGGCCTTCGAGCAGGGGCCCCACGTAGCGCACGTTCGGTGTGCGGTGCTCGAGGTCGGCATCGAGCTCAGCCGGGACGGCCACCATCACCGAACGGCACTCGTCGAGTGCGTCGGCCAGGCGATCGACCCGCTGCAGGCCCAGTTCGTGGCGCGCCGCGTTGAGGCCGTCGACCGTCGTGGCCATCGACATCGGCGACGGGGCCCCCTCGACCAGCAGTGCGCCGTAGAGCGTGTGCACCACGGCGACAACCGGCCGCTCGATGGCCACCGCCGCCGACAGCGCCGCCGGCATCATGTAGTCGACCACCACGACGTCGGCCGAGGCGTCCCCGATGGCGGCGCGAGCGTCGATGGCGAGCGCCCGTGGGTCCCACTCGTCCGCGGCCGATCGGACCACGTAGGCCACCTCGTCGGCGCCGAAGCGATCGGCAAGCGAGCTCGGTCCGAACGCAGTCACCTCGTGTCCGGCGACGCGCAAGCGCCGGGAGAGCTCGACGGTGGGGTTGCCGTTGCCGCCGCCGTCCCAGGTGATGACGAGGATCCTCACGCAGACATCCTCACCGATGGATAGGTTGCGCGCATGGAACCTCTTCGCCCGCATCCCCGTGCACCCGTCGGTGCTGCCGGTGGTCGAGGGCGTGCTCGATCCGGGATGCCTCATCTCGTCGCTCTCGTCGATCGACATCCGCCCGGGCGAGGTGGCGCAGCCCATCCATGCCGACGACCAGCTCATCCCGCTGCCGAAGCCGCACCCGCCCACGGTGTGCAACACCATGTGGGTGCTCACCGACTTCACCGAGGCCAACGGCGCCACCCGCATCATGCCCGGCACGCAGCGCGCCGACCGGTCCCCCGACCTCGGTGCCGACCACGAAACCATCCCCGCTATGAGGAGAATGAACCTTGGAAGCGCCGTGACGGGTTGGTCAGGCGGTTTGTTTGAGGGTGACTTGGTAGCCGAGTCCGTGGAGTTGTTCGATGGCCCGGTCGCGCGCTCGATCCGGGTTTGCCCGACGTTGGAAGTAGTCGCTGCCGAGGTCGTTGTAGTCGCAGTCGTTGGTGATGAGGTGCCAGCAGATGACGAGGATGGAGTGGCCGACGGCGACGGCGGCTTTCTTCTTGCCGATGCGGCGGGCGAGCCGCCAGAACTGGGCCGAACAGGTAGGTGTCACGGGTCCGCGCCGCGGCCCAGGCGCACTGGGTGAGGATGTCGCGGAGCCACACATCGCCCTTGGTGGTCGTGCCGGAACCGCGTTTGCCGCCGGTGATGTTGTTGCCGGGTGCCAGCCCGGCCCACGATGCCAGGTGCGCCGAGCTTGGGAACCGGGTCATGTCGGCACCGATCTCCGCGATGATCGTCTCGGCGGCCCGTTTCCCGACCCCGGGAATGGTGTCGAGGTGGTCACGGGCCCGGCCGAAAGGGACGCCGGCCTCGTTGGTGTTGACAGCGAAGAGAGCTTCGACGCGTTGGTCGAGGGTCGCGATCGCGGCTTCGAGGTGGGCGGTGTGGTCCAGGCTGAGGCCGATGAGCATGGCGTGATGTTCACCGAAACGGCCGCGCAACGCTCGGCGCAGTTCGGGGATCTTCTTGCGCAGTCGTCCCTTCGCCAGTTCCGCGAGGATCTCGGGGTCTCGTTGACCGGCCACGAGCGCAGCCAGCATGGCTCGGCCCGACACGCCCAACACGTCCGACGCCACCGAGTCCAACTTGATGCCGGCATCCTCCAACGTCTTTTGGATGCGCTGGCACTCCTGGGTGTGGGTCTGCACCAACCGCTTGCGGTAGCGGGTCAGGTCCCGCAGCTCGCGGATCACCGGTGGTGGCACGAAACTGCCCCGCAGCAGCCCGTGTTCGAGCAGCTCGGCCAACCACTCGGCGTCCAACACGTCGCTCGTGCGGCCTGGGAGGATCTCGACGTGATGGGCGTTGACCAACTTGAGCTCGAAGCCGCGGTCCTCGAGCACATACCAGACAGGCTTCCAACACGACCCAGTCGCTTCCATCACCACCTCGCCCACACCCTCAGCAGGCGAACCAGTCGGCCATCGCTTCGAGATCACCGGTGAACGACGCGAAGGTACGGGTCTGCTTCCGTCGCCCCTTGCCTTCGAGTCCGGGTGTCCACACACAGGCGACCACCTCGTCCTTGCCAATGTCGATACCGGCACATCGTTCCAACAACACGTCCATGGGGGCTCCTCCTCGGGTTGTGAACGGGACCGGCAGGGCCAACCAATCAACGACGCTATGAGACGTGTTCGAAACAACAATCCGTGGTGCCGAGAAGGCCCCTGGCGTCAGTCTGTGACTCGGGTTCGAGCGCACCAAGCAGGAACGAGCCCAGCCGGACCCCACACCATTCTCATCCGTCGTGGCGGCCGAAGGCCATGGAATCTGTGATGCCGAAGGGCAGCGTGCTCCTGTGGCACGGGTCGCTCTGGCACGGGGGCGGGCCGAACCTCACCGACGAGCGGCGCGTCGGCATCGCCATGAACTACTGCGCCGGCTACATACGCCAGCAGGAGAACCAGCAGCTCGGCCTCCCGCCCGACCTCGTGGCCACCTTCGAGCCACGGCTCCAGGAGCTCGTGGGCTACGGCATCTACCAGGGCCTCATCGGCCACATCGACAAGCGCTCACCCGCCGAGGTCCTCGGTACCGGTTCGGGCGGCGGGATGGTCTGGGACCGCGCCCGTTGATCGCCGCCCCGATCACGCATGGCACACTCCTGGGCGACCAACGCCACCGGGGCGGCGGGTCGACCAGGGGGACACCATGAGCAACCACACCGGAGCGATCGGCATCGCGGTCAGCGACCTCGACCGCTCCGTCGACTTCTACACCCGGGTCCTCGGCATGCAACAGATCACCACGTTCGCCCTGCCGCACATGGACGAGGTCGTGGTGGGATGGGGCCGTCGCGGTGCCGCCATCGTGCTCATGCACTACACCGACGGCTCCGATCCGGTCACCACCAACCTGCCGATCAAGCTCGTGATGTACGTCGACAGCCCCACCGAGGTCGCCGACAGGATCCGAGCCGAAGGCCTCGAGATCGAGCGTGAGCCGGCGCCGGTCCCCACCCTTGGCAACGCCATCGTCGGGTTCGCCAAGGACCCCGACGGGTACCTCCTTGAGCTGCTCGAGGCTCCCGTGTCGAGCGAAACGCCCAAGTTGGAGAGGGCCACCAGGGAAGGGCCGTAGATCTCAGCAGCGAAGACCTGACCTTTCACCAGAAAGACGCCCTTCTGCTCGCTATCGCCAGCGCTGGCCGCGGGGATCACCCGTGGGGCTGGCGTTGTTCGCTTCTGTGGGGACAGGGCTTTACGTCGTGGCGATGGCAGCTATGAGATCGTTGGCCCAGGTGACGGCCTCATCGACGTTGGTGATCACCCCGAGCCCGTCGGCTGCTTCGGCGTACAGCGATGGCCAGGCGGGGTACGCCACGACGGTCGGTGGCCATGGCTGACTCTGCCGGGCGCGGAAAAGGCGTTCACACACCGGCCGAAGGGCTGTCGGCTCGAACGGTTCCTCCTCGATGAGGATCTGCAGGTCGACGAGGTCGGCCGCGATCCGCTTTTCACTGGATGCAGTGCTGCCGATCTCGTCGTGACCGAGCTCGAAGGTGACGCTGAGCCAGTGCCGTCCCTGGTAGCTCAACCTCACCTGGAAAGGCTGCATCACGTACTCGTCGGGCACACCGTGTGGCTGTGGTGGGTCCAACTGTTCGACGGTGCCAGTGAAACCGCCCCAGCCTCCGGCCAATCGGCCGCGCAGGTCGTCGAGGTAGTCGTCGACAGTCACGTTGGCGTGGCGGGTGGCATCGAAGTCTGGGGTGAATCGGCTGCCCGACTCGCCGACGCGCAACTTCATGGCGGTTCCGCCCTTGACGACACTGGGTGGGACCATCTGGCCGACAACGACGTTCGCGACAGCGCGTTGCACCCGGCGGACCTCTGAACCGCGGTCACGCGCCGCGTTGTTGATGCGCGACTCAAGCGAGCGCAGATTCGGTGGTGCGTCGCGGGTCACGTCGGTTCTCCGGCTGACTCGGCTCGCAGATGGGCGGCTTCGTCGCGGCGGAGCAGACCTCGGCGTTCGGCGCTGTTGATCGCGTCGAGAAACCGGTCCCCCATGATCTGGCTCCGGCAATCCCGGAGTGCTCGGGCGACGGTCACCGCCGGAATCCCCTCGTAGCTCGTGATCTCGTCGTCCTCCACGTCGTCTTTGACAAGCTCGATCGTGGCCGGAAGCTTGGGGCGAGCCCGCCTGCGGGTGCCGACCCGAACCCGGCGCGGGTTCACCAGCGCAAGGTCATGCAACGCGAGGACAGCGTCGCCGGTGAGGTATGCGTCGTCACCGACCCGAAGTACCGCTTCCATGTAGTGGTCGAGCGGGGTGCGGGGAACGTCCTCGAAGCGGTACACCCCGTAGGCGATCGGCTCCAGGCCACCTCGTGCAGCAAGTTTCCGTAGCTCCACAGGTGGTATCCCGAGGTCCCGGGCATTCTCGGTGGTCACATAGCCGTATTGGTCGAGCGCCCTGTCGAAGAGCCGTCGCCGATAGGTGTCAGCCAACATTTCTCGTCCCTCCAGTCACAACCGTACTGGAAACAGTACGGTAGTGACGCCCGCCGGTCGGACTTGTGGGGCTCAGATCCCACCCGGCCCGGCGTGCACCGCCACCCAACTCGTTCCCGGCACCACGCTCAACAACCGGTGAGGACGACCACCTGGCAGCTCGACCCAACCGCCGGCTGCCAGCTCGACTCGCTCACCATCGACCTCGAGGACCGCCGCGCCTGCGACGACCAACACCCACTCGTCGTGCTCCTGGAGGTACTCGACGGGGGTGTCGACCTGGCCGCTCAGGATCTGCTCCACGCGGAAGCCATCGCCCGAGGCGAGCACGTCGGTCGACTCACCATCGACGGGCGCAGCTCCGCCGCTCGCCAGCCGTCCGGCCCTCACCAGAGTCACCGTGCCGTCCAGCCGCCGTCGACGGCGATCGTCTGGCCGGTGACGTAGCTCGACGCGGCCGACGCGAGGAACAGCATCACGCCATCGAGCTCGTGCTCGTCGCCGACGCGCCCCATCGGGCAGTTGCGGCGGAGGTAGGCCAACGACGCCTCGTCGCCGAGCATCGACCCGTCGGTCATCTCCGACGGGAACCAGCCGGGAGCGATGGCGTTCACCCGTACGCCCCGGCGCGCCCACTGGCACCCGAGCTCGCGGGTGAGGGCGACGACACCACCCTTCGAGGCGCAGTAGGACGCCTGCTGGATGGGTGCCGATGCCACCAGGCCGAGCACCGACGAGATGTTGACGATCGAGCCCGATCCCGCCTCGAGCATGGAGCGCGCAGCCAGCTGGCACAGGTGGAACACCGCGGTGAGGTTCACCTCGACCACCTGGTTCCAATCATCGAGCGGTTCGTCCTCGGCGGGGGCAGGGGCGCCGATGCCAGCGTTGTTGACGAGAACGTCGATGGCGCCGAACTCGTCGAGCGTGGCGCCCACCAGCTCGTCGCGAGCGCCCGCCGACGACACGTCGCACGGCACGCTGAGCACCCGGTCGCCGAGCTCGTCGGCCAGCTCGTCGAGGCGCTCGACCCGGCGCGCCGAGAGCACCACCGAGGCACCGGCCGCGTGCAGCACCTGGGCGAAGCGCCGTCCGAGCCCGGATGACGCACCGGTGACGATGGCGACGCTCCCGTCGAGGCGGAACAGCTCTGAGGGATGGCTCTGGAGGATGGTCACCCAGCTATTGGAGCACCATGTTCGGCTCGCCGCGGGAGCTGATGCCGTCGGCGCCGCGCACGCACGTGCCGCCGCGCACCTCGCCCGTGCCGTAGGCCTGGCGGAGGCAGCTGCGCAGCGCCAGCTGGCCCCAGTAGCTGGGGTGCATCCCCTCTTGGAGCTGGTAGGGCCCGACCAGGGTGGTGACGGTGCGCACCTGGCTCACCCACTCGGTGCGGTCGACCGCTCCGGGGCTCTGCCACGAGGCGATGCCACGCTCCTCGAGCAGGCCGACGGTGCTCTCGCAGAGGCGCCGGCCGTGGAGCGCGGCGGTCATGTCGAGCACGACGTAGTTGGTGAGGCCGGATCGTGCTGCTCCCTGCACCGCCGCCTGGTTCATCTTCACCACGGCGGTGTCGTTGGCCCAGTCGGCGTCGCGGTTCCAGACACCGCACCCACCGATCGACTGTCGGGTCCAGCCCGCCTCGGGGTAGCGGAACTGCGCGCCCCGCGGGATCGGCGACGAGTAGGTCTGGACGATCACCGTGTAGTCGCTGTCGGCGTAGCCGGCGTTGGCCATCGCCTGGCGCACGTTCTGCAGGGCGCCCGCCACCTCGTTGGTGCGGGCGTCGACAGCCGCCGGTGTGAACCGGTCGCGGATCGACGAGTCGTCGTGGCAGTAGTTCTTCCACCAGTTCGGCGACGTGAGCCAGTTGAGGACGCAGTGGGTGAGGATGTCGGCGAAGCCGAAGTCGTTGGCGCCGATGAGCACGGTGACGGCCTCGACATCGTTGCCCGCGGCGAACTCCTGCAGCATCAGCGCCTGGCCCTTGCGGGCGCCATCGGCGTAGAAGTCGATGCCCGGCTTCCAGGTGCCGTCGTCGGTGACGCGCGACGAGGTGCGAGCGCCGGAGCACGCGAGGTTGAGCGAGCGGACGGGGTTGCCGGCCATGTCGGAGCCGATGTGCGCCTCGGCGGCGGTGGAGCGGTGGCAGCCGGCGAGCGGCTCGCTCGGGGTCCCCTCGTCGTAGGCACCCGCCCCGCCGGCATCGACGCGCCACGGCGCCTGGTTGGTGTTGCCGGCCCACCGCCCGGCCTCACCGGAGATGGCCGAGTCGCCGAGGGTGACCACCCACGGCTCTCCCGGCGGCGCCTGGCCGGCGGCCGGCTGGGCCACCACGCCCGTGGCGATCGTGGCGAGGGCGACGCACAGCACCAACGTGCGCGAGCGAAGAATGGTTCGACCCATGTCATCCCCTTGGTGATCGGCCCCCGCTGCACCACCGAAACGATGCCTGGTGCCAGTGTGGACCTGCGGAGAGCCGTCGACAAGGGGTCGTTCAGGCGAAGGTCACACTCGGAGGACTACGGCCTCGTCGGGGCCGAGGGTGCCGTCGAACGGTGCGTCGGGGCGGTCGGTGCGGCTCGACAGCAGCAGCTCTCCCTCGATCGTGACCCGGGCCGGCTCGCCCATGAAGTTGGCGGCCACGGTGATGGTGTCGCCGTCGAGGCGGCGGTGCAGCACCAGCACACCGTGGGCCGATGCGTCATCGCCCGCGACCAGCCCCATCGACCCGCGGCGCAGCACCTCGTTGGCCGACCGCAGCGCCAACAGGTCGCGATAGAGCGTGTGGAACGAGTCGGGGTCGCCGATCTGCGCGTCGGCTGCCTTGCCCGTCGAATCGGGCGGGAACGGCAACCAGGGATCGGCGCCCCAGCCGTGATCAGCGTCGGTGGTCCACGGGATGGGAGCGCGGGTGCCGTCGCGCCCATCGGGATCGACCACCCGCTCCTCCGGGATCTCGGCGTCCTCGAGCCCGAGCTCCTCACCCGCGTAGAGGAATGGTGTGCCACGCACCGTGAGCGAGAGGACCGCCGCGGCCCGGGCGCGAGCGTCGGTGCCGTAGCGGGTGCGGTGGCGCCGCCGGTCGTGGTTGGACAGCACCCAGGTGGGCCAGTGCGGCTCGGCGAACTCGGTCTGCACGGTGGCGATGACCGAGCGCATCGCATCGCACTCCCACCGGGTGTGGAGCGCACGGAAGTCGAAGGTGAGGTGGAGCTCGTCGTGATCGCCGAGGTACGTGACGGTCTGGCCGGGCTGCAGCAGGTACACCTCGCCCACCATCATCGGGTGCTGCGGGTAGCTGTCGAGGACCGCTCGGATGCGGCGGAGCAGCTCGTGGGTGAACGGCTCGTCGATGCTGACCACGAGGTCGTCCTCCCGACCCTCGGGCAGGTCGGGCAGCTCCTCCCCCTTGCCGATGAGGTGAACGACGTCGGCACGGAAGCCGTCGATGCCACGGTCGAGCCAGAACCGCAGCGTGTCGTGCATGGCCGCCTCGACCTGGGGGTTCGCCCAGTTGAGATCGGGCTGCTCGGCGAGGAACGAGTGGAGGTAGTACTGGCCGGTCGCGTCATCGAAGGTCCAGGCGGGGACCCCCTTGAACACCGAGATCCAGTTGTTGGGCGGGCCGCCGTCGGGTGCGGGATCTCGCCACACATACCAGTCGCGGTGCGGGTCGTCGCGCGACGAACGTGACGCCTCGAACCACCGGTGCTGGTTCGAGGTGTGGTTGGGGACCCAGTCGAGCAGCACCCGCAGACCGCGCTCGTGCGCCCCGGCGACGAGCTGGTCGAGGTCGTCGAGGGTGCCAAACACCGGATCGACGTTGCAGTAGTCGGCGACGTCGTAGCCGAAGTCGGCCATCGGAGAGGTGAAGATCGGCGACAGCCACAGGGCGTCGACGCCGAGGTCGACCAGGTAGTCGAGCCGGCTGGTGACGCCGGCGAGGTCGCCCACGCCGTCGCCGTCGGCGTCACGGAACGAGCGCGGGTAGATCTGGTAGACGACAGCGTCGCGCCACCAGTGGGGGTCGTCGGACAGGCGGGCCATCGCCCGACCGTACCCACACCCACCGTCGCACGACCGACGTGTGACATGTGGCTGCACCATCGGAAACGTTGCACGATCTGCAACCATTGCGGATATCGTCTCTGGGTGCCCGACACCGCCAACCCCACCACCGACCTGTCGCGGCGCGACCGCAAGAAGCAGGCGACCCGGCGCGCCATCGCCCGCGCTGCGCTCCGACTGGCCCAGGAGCTCGGCCCCGACGCCGTCACCATCGACGCCATCAGCGAGGCCGCCGACGTGTCGCCGCGCACCGTGTTCAACCACTTCGCATCGAAGGAGGACGCGATCCTCAACGTCGATCCGGTGCGCACCGACACCATCCGTGCCGAGCTCGCGGCCCGGCCCGCCGACGAGCCCCCCCTCGCCTCGTTGCGCGCCGTGCTCCTCGACGCGTCCGAGCAACTCGACGCCGACCTGGGCGACTGGCGCCAGCGGGTGCGCCTCGTGCGCGAGCACCCGGCCAGCCTCTACCCCCGATACGTCGCCGCCTTCACCGCCAACGAGCGGGTGCTCGTCGAGCTCGTGGCCGAGCGGCTCGGGGTCGACGTCGATCACGACATCCGCCCCGCCCTCCTCGTGGCCGCGGCCTTCAGCGCCATGCGCGTCGCCACCGACACGTGGGAGACCTCCGACCGATCGGTCCACATCGAGGACCTCATCGACGAGGCGTTCGCCCGCCTCGCCAACGGCCTCACCTGAACGCCGGCCCCTCACCGATCCCGCCCCAGAGAGAACACCGATCCACCGTGGAAACCCTCGAACCCATCGATCCCAGCGCCCCGCCCAGCGCGGCCGCCGCTGCACTCAGCCATCGCCAGATCCTCGTGATCTTCAGCGGGCTCATGCTCGGCATGCTGCTCGCCGCGCTCGACCAGACGATCGTGGCCACGGCGCTGCCCACCATCGTCGGCGAGCTCGGCGGCCTCGACCACCTGGCATGGGTCGTCACCGCCTACATGCTGGCCACCACCGTCTCCACACCGCTCTACGGCAAGCTCGGCGACCTGCTCGGACGCAAGCGGATCTTCCAGGTGGCCATCGTCATCTTCCTCTTCGGCAGCGTGCTCTGCGGCCTCGCGACCTCGATGAACCAGCTCATCGCCTTCCGTGCCGTGCAGGGCATCGGCGGCGGCGGTCTCATGGTGCTGGCGCAGGCGATCATCGCCGACATCGTCAGCCCCCGCGAGCGCGGCCGTTACCAGGGCTACTTCGGCGCCGTCTTCGGCGCGTCGAGCGTGGCCGGCCCTCTCATCGGCGGCTTCTTCACCGACCACCTCTCGTGGCGGTGGGTGTTCTACGTGAACATCCCGCTTGGCGTCCTCGCCCTCGTCGTCACCGCTCTGGTCCTTCCCGAGGGCGTACGCCGGGCCAAGGTGAAGATCGACTACCTGGGCTCGATGCTCGTCATGGCGGGCATCACCTGTCTGGTCCTGCTCACCACGTGGGCCGGCACCGAGTACGCCTGGGGCTCCCCCACCGTCATCGGCCTCGGCATCGGCGCCGTGGTGTTGCTCTCGGCCTTCATCGCGGTCGAGCGCCGGGTCGAGGAGCCGATCCTCCCGCTGCGGCTCTTCCGCGACAAGATCTTCTCGGTGTCGAGCAGCGTCAGCTTCATCGTCGGCCTCGCGATGTTCGGTTGCATCAGCTTCTTGCCTCTGTTCCTGCAGATCGTTCGCGGCGCATCCGCCACCGACTCGGGCCTCCTGCTCACACCGATGATGGGCGGCATGCTCGTCACCTCGATCATCGCCGGCCGCACCGTCAGCCGCACCGGCCGCTACAAGATCTTCCCGGTGACGGGCACTGCGGTCGCCGCGCTCGGACTCTTCTTGTTCTCCACCATGGACGTCGACACGTCATACGTGCAGTCGAGCATCTACATGGTGGTGCTCGGCATCGGGCTCGGCCTCACCATGCAGATCCTGGTGCTCTCGGTGCAGAACTCCGTGCCGGTCCGCGATCTGGGGGTGGCCACCTCGGCGGCCAACTTCTTCCGATCGGTGGGTGGCTCGATCGGCGTGGCCGTGTTCGGTGCGGTGCTCTCCAGTCGCCTTGCTGTCGAGCTCACCAGCCGGATGCCCGCCGACACACCGGCCGACCTCATGGGCTCGTCGGTCACGCCCGAGGCGGTGCGTGCACTCGACCCCGCCCTGCGTTCCAACTACCTCGAAGGCTTCTCGGCGGCGCTCACCGACGTGTTCTTGGTAGCGGTTCCGGTGATGCTCGTCGGGTTCGCCCTCACCTGGCTCTTGAAGGAGATCCCGTTGCGCACCTCGGTGCACGACCACGCCAGCGAGGTCAGTGGCGATCTGGCCGCCGGCTCGGCCCCGGGCACCGCGGCGCCCGACTCCTTCCCCCAGGACGCCCCGCTCCTCCGCTGACGCGGACGGTCAGCCGCCGGTCTGGCGGCGGATGAGCTCGGAGTACCAGAGGGCGCTGTCCTTCGGGGTGCGCTCCTGGGTCTCGTAGTCGACGTGCACGATGCCGAAGCGCTTGCGGTAGCCCTCGGCCCACTCGAAGTTGTCGAGGAACGACCACGCGAAGTAGCCGCGCAGGTCGACCCCGGCGGCAATGGCCTCGGCGCAGGCGCGGACGTGGCCATCGAGGAACTCCACCCGATCGGCGTCGTGCACACGGCCGTCGGGGGCGACCACATCGGCGAACGCCGCGCCGTTCTCGTGCACGTAGAGCGGCGGCGGGTCGTAGTCGCGGTGGAGGGCGACGACGGCGTCGACCAGCCCATCGGGTTCGATGGCCCACAGTAGGTCGGTGACGGGTCGGCCGGGATCGACCACCTCGACATCGGGTGAGCCCGGCCATGGCGACGGGCTGGCCGAGGCGCCCGGCAGGTGCCGGACGTGGTGTCGGCGGTAGTAGTTGAGCCCCATCATGTCGATGGGCCGTGCGATCTGGGCCAGGTCGCCGTCGTGGATGTGGTCGAGGTCGGAGACCGCGCCGATGTCGTCGAGCACGTCGTCGGGGTAGCTCCCCCGCAGGACGGAGTCGTACCAGATGCGGTTGGCGATGCCGTCGACGCGGCGCGCCGCGTCGTGGTCGGCCTCCTCATCGCCAACCGGCACCACCGGATACGGGTTGAGGGTGATGCCGATCTCCGGCTCGGGAGCCGACACCGTGGCGCGGAGGGCGTCGACACCGAAGCCGTGCGCCAGCAACAAGTGGTGGGCTGCGGCGACCGCGGCCGCGGGCTCGGTGCGCCCCGGGGCGTGAACGCCGGAGCCGTAGCCGAGCATGGCCGAGCACCACGGCTCGTTCACCGTCGACCACCGCGCCACGCGGTCGCCGAGGACGGAGCCCACGATCTCGGCGTAGTCGCCGAAGCGCTTGGCGGTGTCGCGGGCCGGCCAGCCCCCGCGGTCCTCGAGCGCCTGGGGCAGGTCCCAGTGGTAGAGGGTGGCAACCGGGACGATGCCGGCGGTGAGCAGCTGGTCGACCAGCTGGCTGTAGAAGTCGAGGCCCGAGGCCGACACCTGGCCCGAACCGAGCGGCTGCACCCGCGGCCAGGCGATGGAGAAGCGGTAGGCCCCGATGCCGAGCCGGGCCATGAGGGCCACGTCGTGCGGCATGCGGCTGCGGTGGGAGACCGCGACCGATCCGTCGGAGCCATCGACGATGGCACCGGGGACCCGGCAGAACGTGTCCCATATCGACGGGCCGCGCCCGTCGAGGTGCACGCCGCCCTCGATCTGGTAGGACGACGTCGCCGCGCCCCAGAGGAACCCCTCGGGGAACGAGCCGGCGGCGATGGGAGCGATGTCGGTGTCGCGGGGAGGGATGGGGGTCAACCCTTGACCGATCCGGCGGTGAGACCCCTCACGAAGTACCGCTGCAGCGAGAAGAACACGACGAGCGGCAGGCTCATCGAGATGAACGCTGCCGAGGTCAGCAGGTGCCAGTTCTGGCCACGGGAGCCGGCGAGGTCTTGCAGCGCCAGGGTGAGCACCCGGTTCTCGCTCGTCCCACCGAGGAAGACGTAGGCGACGAGCAGGTCGTTCCACACCCACATGAACTGGAAGATGGCGAAGGCGGCGAGGGCCGGCACCGACAGCGGGACGATGAGGCGCCAGAAGATCGTGAAGTGGTCGGCACCGTCGATCTTGGCCGACTCGATGATCGACGCGGGCAACGAGCCGATGTAGTTGCGCAGCAGGTAGGTGGCAAGTGGCAGCCCGAACGCGGTGTGGGCGAGCCACACCCCCGGATAGGTGCCCGCCAGGTCGAGATCGGGGAAGATCTGGACCGGCCCGATTGCCGCGCCGCCCGTGTAGAGGCGCAGCACAGGGATCAGCGCCATCTGCAGCGGGACCACGAGGAGCCCGACGACCATAGCGAACAAGATCTGCCGACCCTTGAAGTCCATCCAGGAGAACGCGTAGGCGGCGAAGGCAGCGATGGTGATCGGGATCACGGTCGACGGGATCGCCACAGCCAGGCTGTTCAGGAAGGCGTTGCTGAACCCGCCGGCGCCGAGGGCCGCCTGGTAGTTGTCGAGGGTCCACTCGTTCGGCTGCCAGAAGGTGCTGAACACGGTCCACCAACCGGTGGTGTTGACCTCGGAGGCCGGACGGAACGAGCTGATGAGCACACCGACGGTGGGGATGCTCCAGAGCACGACGATGGCGAGCACCGAGCCCTTGACGAACCAACCACCGGATCGATGCGCTCCGGGGGCGCCGGGCGGCTGCCGCCGGCGCCGCCGCGACACGGTGCCGCCGTCGCCTCCGGCCGCCGCCTGATGGGCGACCGGCGCCACGGTGTCGACCGACCGGGTGTCGTCGTTCGTCTCGGTGACGGTCATCGTGTGGCCTCCTGCTGGCGGAACTGCCGGATGTTCCAGACCATGACCGGGACCACGGCCACGAAGAGGATCACCGCGATGGCGGCCCCACGTCCGCTGTTCGAGCCGAGGAAGTAGTTGCGGATCATCCGCTCGGCGATGACCTCGGTACCGTTGGCCTCGGCACTGCCCATGACGAACACGAGGTCGAAGACCTTTAGGGCGTTGATGACCATGTAGGTCGAGACCACGACGATGGTGGGCAGGATGCTCGGCACGACGATCTTGGTGAAGACCTGCCACTCGGAGGCGCCGTCGATGCGGGCCGCCTCCTCGATCTCGTCGGGCACCGACTTGATGGCCGCCGACAGCACGACCATGGCGAACCCGGTCTGCATCCAGATCATGATGAACATCAACATGAAGTTGTTCCACGGCTGCAGCGACAGCCATGAGACGGGATCGCCCCCGAAGGCGGTCCAGAGCCCGTTGAGCAACCCGATGTTCGAACCGAACCCTTGGGGCCGGTAGTTGTAGACGAACTGCCAGACGACGGCCGCCCCCACGAAGGAGATGGCCATCGGCAGAAAGATCAGCGACTTGGCGAGCGACTCGCCGCGACGCAGCCGGTCGGCGAGGGTGGCGAACACGAGCCCGACGATCGTGGCGACGACCGGCACGATGATGATCCAGCCGAGGGTGTTGCGGATCGACCGCAACATGCTCTCGTCGGTGAAGACGAACTCGAAGTTCTCGAGCCCGACCCACGACTGGCCCCGAGGATCGCGCAGGCTGAGGTACAGGGTGTTGAACACCGGATAGACGAGGAACACCCCGAGGATCGCCAACGCCGGGGCGATGAACACGTAGGGACGGACCGATTCGCGCCACACCCTGGGGAGGACATCGACGAGGTTGTCCATCAGCCAGTAGACGAGGAAGACGCCGCCGACACCGAACAGTAACGCCATGCCGACCGACGTGAAGCGATTGGCCCCGTCGCCGGTGAGGATGGGGAGGATGGCGGCGACAGCCACGGCGAGGGCGGCCACGGCCGCGATCGCGACGCGCCGTCCCCACGTGGAGATGCCGGGATCGTCGACTGGTGGGGCACCCACCTCGAGCGCCACATCGGTCCCCCCGGCGGATCCGGTGTCGTGGATCCCCTCGACCACCGACGGGTCCGATCTGGTCATGCCTCCCCCTCGCTGGTGTGGGCGGGGAGCAGATCGTGCTGCTCCCCGCCCCTCTACACGGAGCTACCAGTGGGCGAGGCGAGCCTCGCCCGAGTTCGTGCCCTACTGCTGCACGAACTGGATCATGCCGGTCCAGAACGCTGCGGACCCTACCGCCGACGGCATGAGGTCGGAGGCGTCGAACCGTCCGGTGTCGTTGGCGAGGGCGTCGGTGAGCACCCCGGCCGCACCCGCGAGCAGTTCGTTGGCGTAGCAGTCGGCGCCGACCTCGATGTTCGGCGAGATGCGCGAGCTGGCCTGCACCGAGCCCTGCTCGCACTGGACATCTGTGCCCGAGAAGGCGTCGAGGAAGTCGCGCACCTCAGGGGCGTTGCGGAACGCCACGGCGAGCTCGCCCGCGAACAGCGTGCCCTCCTCGTCGATGCCGGGCAGCGGGAACCAGTCGTAGTCGACCCCGGCTTCCACGCCCTCCGGGAAGAAGGCGTTGATGAAGCTGGCCTGACGGTGCAGGAAGCAGCCGGGCTCGTCGTCGAACATCGGGGCCGGTGCATCACCGAACGCGATGCTCGTGGTGTCGCTCGCTCCGCCGAGCACGTAGCCCTCGGTGAAGAGGATCTCACCGAACACCTCGGCGGCGCGGGTCACCTCGTCGCTGTCGAAGCCCAGCTCACCTGCCACCCACTGGTCGTAGGCATCCACGCCCGCGGTGCGGAGCATGATGTCCTCCATCCAGTCGGTGGCCGGCCACCCGGTGGCGCCGCCCGACTCGAAGCCGATGCACCACGGGGTGCCACCGTCGTCGACGATCTGGTCGGACAGGGCGATCATGTCGTCCCACGTCTCGGGGACCTCGTAGCCCGCAGCGTCGAAGTCGTCCTTCGGGTACCACACCATGCTCTTCAGGTTGATGTTCGTCGGCAGGCCGTAGTGCTTGCCGTTGTACTCCCCGAGCGACATGAAGTACTCGCCGAAGCGACCGTTGAGGTCGTCGATCTCGAAGCCGAGATCTTCGAGCGCGACAGCGTCGCCGGAGCGGGCCAACTCGATGACGGCGCCGGGCTGCGGGTACAGCATGACGTCGGAGGGGTTGTTGCCCTCGACGCGGATCTGGGCCTGCTCCTCGAAGTCGGACGAGGCCTCGATCTCGGCGTCGTAGTCGGCGCCCGCGTTGATCAGCTCGTCGACGATGGCCTGGAGGGCAGTCGCCTCCTCGGGTTCCATGGCGCCGAGGATCGAGACCGAGCCCTCGTTCTCGGACTCGGGGACCGGCTCCACCTCTTCATCGGGTGGCGTGTCCGGCCACGCCTCGTCGATGGCGGCGAGCATGCTCGTGTCGATGCCCTCGCTCCCGCCGTTGTCACCACCGGTGGCACCATCCTCGCCGCCGTCGTCGTCGCCGCAGGCGGCCAGGACGGCGGTGAACAGGATCGCCACCGCCAGAACACGTAGTAGTCGGTTCATGTTGTCTCCCCTTGTGGTTCGGATGTTGCGCCCGGCGGAGCCGTGCTGGTCCGGGTGACGAGCTCGAGGTCGAGCTCGTGCACCTGAGGCTCGGGGGGATGTACCCCGAGTGCTTCGAGCAGCAACCGGGCCCCGAGCTGACCGCTGTGGAACAGCGGCCGTCGCACGGTGGTCAGGCCCAGGTGTGTTGCCATCTCGATGTCGTCGAACCCCACCACGGATACATCCTGCGGCATCCGGAGGCCGGCTGCACGGATCGCCTCGATGGCGCCGGCGGCCTGCACGTCGGAGCAGCAGACGATGGCGGTGGGGGGTTCGGGACCGGACAGGAGCTGCCCGGCCAGTTCTGTGCCGACGCCGCGCTCGTGCGGACCGTGCAGAACGAGCGCCTCGTCGGGTGTGATCCCCGCATCGGCCATGGCCACTCGGTACCCGGTTTCGCGGAGGGCGGATGAGTTGAAGCCGAACTCGTTGTCGGGGTCGTCGCCCATGAAGCCGATCCGCCGGTGACCCAGATCGACGAGGTGCTCGGTGGCCATGCGGCCGCCCTCGGTGTCGTCGGTGACGACCGCCGGCAGGCCCTCGTGCTGCGCGTCGACCAAGACCACAGCCATGCCGGTGGCCATGATGCGGGCCAGCTCGTCGTCGGCGAGGGGTAGCGACATCACGAGCAGGCCGTCGGCGCGCTGGCGGTTGAGGGTGGCCACGTGCTCGGCGCGGTGCTCGGGCGTCTCCACGTCGAACAAGACCAGGTCGTAGCGGCTGCCGCCGAGCGCGGCGACCACGCCACGCAGCCTCTCGATGGCCGAGGCCTGCGTGAAGAACGGAACGATGACGCCGATGGTCTGGCAGCGACCGCGCGAGAGCCCACGGGCGAGCGGGTTCGGCCGGTACTGGAGTGTGGCGATCGACTCGAGCACCCGGGCGCGGGTGGTGGGGCTGACGCCAGCGCTCTCGTTGATGACCCGCGAGACGGTGCCGGCTCCCACCCCTGCATGTGCCGCCACCTCCCGGATCGTCACCATGCTGCCCCTCACGGTCATCCCGGACGTGGTATTGGAAGCGCTTCCACGTCGTGCCGCGGAAGCTAGCACGATCCCTTCGCCGAAGCGTGGAATCGGTTCCATCCCGCCCAGTCGGCCCCGGCTTCGCCAACGGGGACCAGGGGTAACAGAGCGCCATGGCGCTGAACTCCGTGATCCTGCCCATCGATCCGCAGCGGCTCTTCGACGAGTACCTCCTGCACCCCGAGACCTACCCGATCTGGTTGGTCGGCGCCGACGAGATCCGCGCCATCGACGAGACCTGGCCGGCACCCGGTTCGCGCTTCCACCACACCGTCGGGCTGTGGCCGCTTCACCTCAAGGACTACACCGAGTCGGTGCAGGTGGATTCACCGCACACGTTTCGGCTCTTGGTGAAGGCCCGTCCACTGGTGCGAGCGTTGGTGACCTTCACGGTGCACGGAACCGACGACGAGAGCATCCTCGCCGTCGAGGAGCACCCGCAGTTCGGCCCGGCCGACATCGTGCTGCAGCCGCTCACCGACCCGCTCATCCACCTCCGCAACCAGGCGTCGCTGCGTCGGTTGGCGGCGCTCATCGCCGAACGGCACGACGCAGCGTCGAGCTGACCCTCCGCATGCGATCGTGGAGCAGGGCGGCCTGCGCGGCGTTGGCGCCGCAGGCGCCGTGGACGCCGCCGCCCGGGTGGGCCGACGCCGACCCGAGGTAGAGACCGTCGAGGAAGGTCTCGGGTCGGCTGAGACCGATCGTCGGCCGGAAGATGAGTTGCTGGTGGAGGTGCGCGGTTCCGAGGTTCTTGTCGCCGCCGAGAAGGTTGGCATCGGCGGCTTCGAGGTCGTGGGGCGACTGGATCTGGCGCGAGCGGATGTGGCTCTGGAAGCCGGGGGCGAACTCCTCGATGCGGGCTTCCATGCGATCGGCGAACCGCTCGCCGTCGCCCGAGGCGCGGTCGGCCCAACGTCCCTCGATGCCCTCTCCCCCGGCGTCGCCCTTCACCTCCTGGGGGAGGCTCGTGTAGGCCCACATCGACTCGGTGCCCGCCGGCGAACGAGTCGCATCCGCCGTGGTCATCTGGCCGATGAGCATGAACGGATGGCTCGGCAGCATGCCGCAGGCGGTCTGGGCCATGGTCATCGTGAGCTCGTCGAGCGAGGCGGCGAGGTGCACGGTGCCGGCCGAGGTCACCTGGGGATCGGTCCACGGTGCCGGCCGGTCGAGGGCCCAGTTCACCTTGAAGGTGGCAGCCGCCCGCTGGTAGCGGTCGATGTCGCCACGCACCGGTGCGGGCACGATGCGCTGGTCGAGCAGGTCGCGGTACAGCGACGGCGCGACCACGTCGGCGATCACCGCACGGTTCGCCTCCACCGTGGCCGCGCCGCCCACGACGACGCCGACGGCCCGGCCTCCTCGTTCCACGACGTGGGCGACGCGCGAGCTGCACCGCACCACCCCGCCCTTCGACTCGAGGCGACGCACGAGGGCATCGGTGAGGCCCTGCGCGCCGCCGCGCGGCACCGGCCACCCGTGACCCTGCGCGATGGCGGCGAGGAGCAGGCCGAAGAAGGCACTGGCCGCCGCCTCGGGCGCCAGGTCGGTGTGCAGCGCGTTGCCGGCGAGCAGCAACCCCCCGCCAGCGCCCCCGAAGCGCTCCTCGGCCAGTCGGCGCACCGGGAGCAGGGCGGTGCGGGCGAACTGGCCGAGCCCCCGCACGCCCAAGTGGCCGGCCAGACGGGCACCGGCGCGCACCGGTGGGAACGGACCCATGATCGCCGCGATCAGGGGCTCCTCGATCCGAGCGAACTCCCCGTAGAGCTCCTGCCAAGCGGCACCGTCGCCCCGACGGAACTGGTCGAGCGAACGGGCCGTGCGCTCGATGTCGCGGCTCACGATGACAGCGGGGCCGTCGAGGGTCGGATGGGCGAGGACGTCGGGGGCGTGGCTCCATTCGAGTCCGTGCGAACCGAGGTCCAGACGCTGGAACGAGGGCGACACGATCGTCATCGGGTAGAAAGCGCTGAAAAGATCGACGACGAACCCGGGGTCGAGCGTCTCGGCACTGCGCACCCCTCCACCCGGGGTCTCTTCGGCTTCGAGCACCACCACCGACCACCCGTGGTCGGCGAGCACGTTGGCGGCAACCAGACCGTTGGGTCCGGCACCGATGATCACCCCGTCGAACGCGTCAGACATCGGCCCGGTCTACCCCACCTCCGCGGGCCCAACCGGGACCGCCGCCGGCCTGACCCGTGGTCTACTGACCCTGTGTCGCCACCTCGCCTGCCCCGCCGGCTGATCGCCGCGGCCCACCTTGCCGGCAGCGCCACGCTCGTCGTCGGGACGTTCCTCCCCTGGCTCTACAGCGGCCAGCGCGGCCTCGACATCTACGAGCTCGGCCAGGCCGCCCACCGCCTCGAGATCGTCGAGGAACGCTGGTTGATCGCGCCGATCGCGTTCGTGCCGCTGATCCTCGTCCTCTCCCTCCTCGCCCGTTGGGCGGGCCGTCGGATGCTCACCCACGTGCTCGGCCTCTTCGCCGCCGGCTACACCGCGGCCGGCGCACTTGCGCTCCGCGGCACCGGCCTCCCTTCTGGTCGAGGCATCGATGCCGCCCTGCTCGGATCGTCGGTGATCGCGGTCGGAGCCGTCGCGGAACTAATCTTCACGACAACGCGGCATCGACAGAGCCCGGCGGCGACGGCGGCACCCCGCCGTCGCGCGGCGCCCGAACCACCACGGAGCAAGATCTCATGACCACACCGGCCGGTTGGTACCAGGACCCCAGCGGCGACGGCCAGCGCTACTGGGACGGCGAGAGCTGGACCGAGCACGTCGCTCCCATCACCGTGGCCGCAGCGTCCACCGACGCCTCCACCAGCGCAGTCGACGACGGTGTGGCGGCGGACGGCGCCGCGTTCGTGGCCCCACTCGCCACCGAGCCCGCGGCGGCCGGGTCACGTTCTCCCGCCAAGCTCATCGGCGGCCTGGCTGCGGCTGCCGTGGTCGCCGTGGCCGGGTTCTTCGCCTACAGCCAACTGGCCAGCGCCAGCGGCGGCGCCGACTCGCCCGAGGAAGCCGTCTCGAACCTCATGTCCGCGCTCAGCGACGAGGACCTCGTGGGGATGTCCGAGGTCCTGCTCCCCGGCGAGCGTCGCACCTTCGTCGACCCGGCCCTCGAGGGTCTCGGGCACCTCCAACGCTGGGGCATCCTCGACGAGGGTCTCGACACCTCCGACGTCGCCGGACTCGACCTCGAGGTCGAGGAGCTCGACACCCGGGCCGAGGCCGTCACCGACGACATCGTCAACGTCTATGCCAGCGCCACTGTGAGTGCCAGCATCGATGGCGAGTCCCTCCCCGTCGGCGATCTCGTCAAAGACCTTGCTCTCGACGACCAGGACATGTCCGAGCTCGACACCGAGGCCGAGTCCGAAGAGTTCAGCGACATGCGGATCACGACGGTCGAGGAGGATGGTCGCTGGTACGTGAGCATGCTCTACACCACGGCCGAGGCAGCCCGCATGGAGATGGATGCCGCACCCATCGCCGCCGAGGACGGCCTGGCCGCCATCGGCGCCGACTCGCCGGGAGAGGTGGTCGACGGCATGGTCGACGCCATCGCCGACATGGACCTCGAGGGCGTCATCGCCCGCCTCAACCCCGACGAGGCCCAGGCCCTCCAGCGCTACGCCCCCCTGTTCATCGGCGAGGCCCAGGCCGAGATCGACGAGGCCGTCGCCGAGGCCGGCGTCGAGCTCGAGGTCACCGATGTGGAGTACGACATCGTCGAGCGCGACGGCATCGCCATCGTGCAGTTCCGCGGCATCGCGCTCAACGGCGTCGTCGACGGCGAGGAGTTCGCCTTTGAGTTCGCCGAGGGGTGCATCTCGGCCACCGTCGAGGGTGAGACCGAAGAGGAATGCCTTCCTGAGGTCGAGGTCGACCTGTCAGAGTCGCCCATCGGCGACATCGGCGAGATCTTCTCCGACATGGACGAGCTCGGCCTTGTCGTCGCCGAGCGCGACGGGCAGTGGTACGTCAGCCCGATCCGCACCTACAGCGACATCATCCTCACGGTGATGCGGGCCATCGACCGCGACGAGCTCGAGCGCTTCATCAACGCCATCGAGGACGGCAGCTTCGCCGAATGGATCGAGACCCTGATCGACGAGAGCTTCGAGAACACGTTCGCGTTCTCCGAGGACATGGTCGACGACGCTGTCGGAGGCAGCGGGTTCGAGATCACCGAGCAGGACGACCCCGACCCCGAGCTCGCCGACCTGCGCGATGCCTGCGGCGACGGCGACATGGAAGCCTGCGACGACCTCTATTGGTCGACCTCCGTCGGATCCGACGACGAGGAGTACGGCAGCACCTGCGGAGGCACCTCCGAGGAGACCAACGGCGGCTGCACCGACCTCGACGCCGACAGCCCCACGACGACGGCACCCCCGACCGATCCGGGCGGGTCCAACTCCGGTGACGATGCCGAGCTCGGCGCCATGCGCGATGCCTGTGGCGGTGGCGACATGACGGCCTGCGACGACCTCTACTGGGCGACCCCCGTCGGATCCGTCGACGAGGAGTTCGGCAGCACCTGCGGTGGCACCACAGAACCGACGCGAGGTGGCTGCGCCGGGGGCTGACCCCGACATGCAGCAGGCCACGTCCCGCCGTCGTTCACGCGCGGGCGACGGGCTGGAGCCGGCTCAGCCGGCGCTGAGCTCGTCGCGCAGCTCGCGCTTGAGCACCTTGCCCGCCGGATTGCGGGGCAGCGGCTCGTCGCGGAACCAGATGTGGGTGGGCACCTTGAACCCGGCCAGGCGCTCGCGCACGTGCGCCTGGATCTCCTCGGCCGTCGCCTCCTTGCCCGGCCGCAGGACCAGCACCGCCCCGAGCTCCTCGCCGAGGATCCGGTGGGCCACGCCGAGCACGCACGCCTCGGTGATCGCGGGGTGCTCGTAGAGAACGCCTTCGACCTCGGCGCAGTAGATGTTCTCGCCGCCTCGGATGACGACGTCCTTCGCCCGATCAGCGATGGTGACGAACCCCTCGTCGTCGATCGTGGCCAGGTCGCCGGTGTGCAGCCAGCCATCGACGAAGGTGCTGGCCGTCTCCTCCGGCTTGTTCCAGTAGCCGCGCACCACGTTCGGTCCCTTGATGAGCAGCTCGCCGACCTCGCCCAACGCCACGTCGTCGCCGGCGGGATCGACGATGCGGATGTCGACCACCGTGAGCGGCCGTCCGATGCTGTGGGGCTTGCGCACATAGTCGGCACCGCCGTTGGCGATGGCCACCGACGACGTCTCGGTGAGGCCGTAGCCGTTGCCGGGCGCGGCGAGCGTGAAGCTCTCGCCGATGCGACGCACCAGCTCGGGGGGCGCCGGCGCGCCGCCGTAGCCGATGGACTGCACACTCGACAGGTCGTGCTGGTCGAAGGTGGGCGACTCGAGCACCTCCCACACCATGCTCGGCACCCCGCCGAAGCTGGTGAGCCGCTCACGCTCGATGAGCTCGAGGGCGCGCTCGGGGTTCCAGCGGTACATCATCACCAGCTTCGAGCCGGCCCAGGTGCTGCCCACCATCGTGGCGTGGCAGCCAGTGACGTGGAACAGCGGGACCGACAGGAGCCGACCCATCTGCGGCCGTTCGGTGAAGTGCAGGAGCTCCTTGCCGGTGAACGCCGCAGCTCGGGCCACGCCGAAGTCGCCGTTGGCGGTGATCGTGCAGATGTTGCGGTGGGTGCCGACTGCGCCCTTGGGCACGCCGGTGGTACCGGAGGTGTAGAAGATGGTGGCGTCGTCGTCCGGGTCGAGCGCCACCTCGGGCAGCTCGGTGGCCGAACTGGCCGCGATCACCTCGTCGAACGGCAGCCAGCCCTCGACGTCGCCCCGAGCCACGATGCGAACCTCGACCGCTGTGGCCGCCAGGTGCGGCTCCAGTCGCAGCGCCCGCTCCTCGTCGGCGATGAGCACCATCGCCCCGGAGTCGGCAAGGGCGTACTCGAGCTCGGATCCGGTCCACCAGGCGTTGAGCGGCACCGCGATCCCGCCGGCCGCGGCGGTCGCCCAGAACGCTGCGATCCACTCGGGGAAGTTGCGCATGGCGATGGCGACCCGGTCGCCCTTGGCCACGCCGAGCTCGTTGACGAGCCGGTCGGCCAGCTTGGCGACGATGTCGAAGTGCTCGGCGAAGGTCCACGAGTCGTCTTCGTAGACCACGAAGGTCCGGTCGCCGTACTCCCGCGACCGCCGCAGCGTGTCGACGAGGCTGGCCGGCGCGTTCACGAACACGCGCGTGGCGGTGCCCCGGATGTCCACCTCGGCGATCTCGTGCGGACCCCCCGCGCCGGTCAACTGGTCCATGACCTCGTCGCGCATCATCGTCATCGTTCCCCCCGGGGCCTGATCGTCCGGACGCGACCGCGACCGGACCTGATGGATTCCGACGGTACCGGCCGGTCGACGGGCACCGCCAACACCCACGCGATGCCTGTCCTCCGACATGGAGGCACTTGGTCCGACGGCAGGTAGCCGATGTCGTAGCGTTCGACCATGTCCGCCGAGCCGACCGGCACCTCCCGCCCCATGGACCACGACGCCACCCTCGACGCCTATCGGGCGAGCATCGACAACATCGACGCGGCGATCATCCACCTGCTCGCCGAGCGCTTCAAGATCACCCGCCGGGTTGGCACCTACAAGGCGGAGCACGATCTCCCGCCGGCCGATCCCGCCCGCGAAACCGAGCAGATCGCCCGGCTGCGGGCCCTGGCCCACGACGCCGACCTCGATCCCGAGTTCGGCGAGGCGTTTCTCCGCTTCATCATCTCCGAGGTGATCCGCCACCACGAGAAGGCCCGGAGCTGAGTCCGAGCCTCAGGCGGAGGTGGAACTGGTTCGGTCGGCGGGGAGGCGTCGTCCCGACCAGATGTCGTTGCACTCCACGCAGACGTGTTCGGGGATGACACCGAGGCGCATGAGGATTGCAAACCCGCGACACCCGAGGCAGAAGCCGAGGGCAGCTTCGAGGCTCGCGGCCACCGCGATGGCCCCCACCGCGGCTACCGCGACGGCGCCCGCGCCTGCCGCGTGCGCCACGACCGCCAGGATCGACAAGGTGGCACCGATGCCCTGGGCGAAGCGCTTGGGCGGGCCGGGCACGAGCCGGGGTGCGGCGATGGCTGGCGCCACCAGGCGCGTGGCCAGCAGGCCGAGTGGGCTGAACCGTGGCCCCGACGCCACCCGGGCCGCGAAGCCGTAGGAAAGGGGCGCCAGCACCAGGGGATGTCGGGTCAGCAGGTAGGTGACCGACATTGCGACCACGCCTGCCGCCACGGTGCGCGCCGCGACCTCGTTGACGGGGTTCGGGAAGTCGAAGGGCCGGCGCATGGGCAAACTCTACCCAACAGGTCGGGAATACCCACCCACGGCTCGCGCAATAGGCTGAGCCCGTGACCGAGCGCAAGCCGGCGGGGATGACCTTCGAGACGTGGATCGACCGACAGATCCGCGCCGCTCAGGAGCGCGGCGAGTTCGACCACCTTGCCGGCGCCGGCAAGCCGCTGCCGGGCCTCGACGGCTCCCGCGATCCCGACTGGTGGCACAAGCAGCTCCTGCGGCGCGAAGGCGTGGCGCAGCTGCCCACCACGCTGCGGGTGCGCAAGGAGCTCGAGGAGTCGCTCGAGGCGATCGCCGTGGCCGACTCCGAGGAAGAGGTGCGCGACATCCTGGCCACGATCAACCAGCGCATCCGCAACGTGAACCGCTTGGCCAGCAGCAGCCCTCCGTCGAACCTGATGCCCCTCGACGTGGAGCGGGTGGTGCGCACGTGGACCTCGGGTCGAGCCTGACCCTGGTCTACGGGGCGGTGGCCCCAGCCAGGCGGGAGGAGATCAGAGCGAGGGTGGCAGCCAGCTCGGGCGGCGGGTCGGCATCGAGCTCGACCTCGAACCGAACGGTGAGTCGGGCGATGGTGACCGCCAGCCAGTCGAGGTCGTCGGAACCAACCCACGCGTGGCTGCGGGACCCGTCGAGGTCGACCACCTCGTTGTCGGGGTGGCGCAGCACCGTGCACACCACGTCGGCCGGAGCGTGCACGACGAGCCCGACGCGATGGGCAGGGGTCATCGCGTTGAGCGATTCGCCCACGAACGCTGCGGCATCGGCAGCGGGCAGGTCGCGTTTGGTGAAGCGAACTCCCGCCAGCTGCGGTGAGGTCATGCGATCGACGCGGAAGGTCCGCCAGTCGTCGCGACGCACATCCCACGCCACGAGGTACCAGCGTCGGCCGGCCGACACGAGGTTGTGGGGCTCGACGAGCCGGCGCATCTGTTCGCCGTCGCGGCGCTGGTAGTCGAACCGGGCCTGCTCGTGGTCGCGGCACGCCAGCGCCAGCACGGCGAGGGCCTCGGCGTCGACCGCCGTGTCGTCGTTCCCCCACCGCATGGCGACCACGTTCGAGTGCACGGCGCTGACCCGCCGGCGGAGCCGGTCGGGCAACACCTGCTCGAGCTTGGCGAGCGCCCGGATGGACGTCTCCTCGACCCCGGCGATCGAGGCGCTGGCCGCCGACCGCAGGCCGACGGCGATGACCACGGCCTCGTCGTCGTCGAGGAGGAGGGGCGGCATGTGCGCTCCGGCACCAAGGCGATAGCCGCCAGCAACACCAGGGGTCGCCTCGACGGGGTAGCCGAGCTCGCGCAGGCGATCGACGTCGCGTCGGAGGGTCCGCGAGCTCACGTCGAGCCGGCAGGCCAGCTCGGTGCCGGGCCAGAACTTGTGGGTCTGCAGCAACGACAGGAGCTGGAGGACTCGCGAGGTCGGATCGCTCATGAGCTGAGCTTGGCGCACATCGAGGACAGATGCTGACCGCAAGCAGATGGATCCGTGTCAACCGAACGATGCTCTCACCCGTCTCCACCCCGCCGACGACGCCAGGAGGACCCACATGCCCCGCCGCCACCAGCTCAGCGCCCTCATCGCGATGACCATCCTCAGCATCGCCATGCTCGTCGCCTGCGGTGACGACCGCAGCGAACAGGGCGCCGCAACCCCCACGAACGACGCCTCGGCGGGGTCGACCTCCGAGTCGACGGCTCAGGACGACGTGGACGACGACACCGAACCAGGCGACGACACCGACCCTGGCGATGGCGAGCTTCCCGATGCGTGCTCCCTGCTGGACCCCGCCGAGCTGTCCCCGCTGGTGGGCGACGTCGAGCCCGAGGCCGAGTCGGGCACCGCCATCGACATGCTCGACTTCAGCCAGTGCGCCTGGGAGACCGACGACACCATGGTGGTCGTCGCCGTCAGGGACGGGCCGGCCCGATACGAGATGCACCGCGACAACCTGCCCAGCGAGCCGGTCGATGGGCTGGGCGACGAGGCGGTCACCATGGCCGGCGTGTCCTCCGAGACCGTCGGCGCCACAGGTGGCCGCACCGTCTCTGCCCTCGTCGGCGGTCGCACCGTCGTGGTCGCCCTGCGCATCGAGGGACAGACCACCCTCGACGTGGTCCGGCCCCTGGCACAGGCCGCGATCGAGCGGGCCAGATAGGTCGACTCAGCCGGGTGCCAGCACCTCGGCGAACGGCGATCCGGCCGCAGCCGCTCCGTCACCCCGCGCCGTTGTCGCCCCCGCCTCCGTTGCCGCCATCGTTGCCCCCACCGTCCTCGCCACCGCCATCGTTGCCCCCACCGTCGTCGCCACCACCACCATCGTCATCGCCACCACCACCGCCAGGGGTGGTCACCGGCGGTGTGGTCGGCGTCGTGGGGGTGGTCGTCGGTGGTGTGGTCACCGGCGGTCGGCCACCGGAGACGAAGATGCGGACCTCCGAGCCGTAGTCGGCTTCGTCGCCCGGGTCGGGATCAGTACCGATGACCCGTCCGAAACGCACCGAGCCCGAGTACCGCCGCTGCGGCGCCACCTCGAAGCCGAGCTCGGTGAGGGCGACCGTGGCCTCGTCCTGGGTCAGGCCCTCGACGTCGGGAACCTCGACCGGTGGTGGGCCCTCGGAGACCACCACCGCCACCGCAGCGCCGATGAGCAACGACTCCCCAGCCGGCGGGCTCTGCTCGATGACCTCGCCCGCGGCCGAGCCAGCATCGGTGCGGTAGCTCACCTCACCGACCGCGAGGGAGTACCTCTCCAACTGCGCCGGGAGGTCGTCGATGAGGCTGCCGGTGACATCGGGCACGATCGCGACGGTGTCGCCCATGCTCACCCGCAGCTCGACGACCGTTCCCGGGTCGACCGATTGGCCGGCGGTCGGGTCCTGACCGAAGACGACCCTGTTGGCGACCGCGACGTTGCGCTCCGGAACGACCACCACCTCGAGTCCGGCGTCGACGAGAGCCGCCATGGCCTCGGGTTCGGGCAGCTCGATCACCTGGGGCACCAGAACCTGGTCGTCGGCGGACCCGCCGCCTCCGAGCCCCGACGCGTCGGCGAACCACGCCATCGAGGTCACTGCCGCAACGATCAACGCCACCACCCCCGCCCCCACGAGCAGCGGATGTGTCGTTGGCGGCACGTACTCGTCGACGTAGACGAGCTCGTCGTCGACGTCAGGCGGGACAGGACGGTCGTTCATGGTCTCCACGGTCGCAGCGGGGCGCACACCTACGGTGGCCCCTCTGCCCGGATAGGGCAACTTCCACTCCCGGCACCGAGCCTACGCTGTCGCGGCCCGCGTCGCATGACCGACAATGAGCAGATGACCGCACGACGCCGGACTCCGAGGCGCTTCCTCCCCCACGTCTGCATGGCTGTCACCGTTGTCGTCGCTGGGCTGTCGGCGGCACCAGACGAGGTGACGGCACAGGCATCCAGAGCGACCGGCAGCTACGACGTGACCGATCTCGGCGCGCTCGAGACCACGGGCTCCGTGGGCCCCGAGGCCATCGACGCCGCGGGTTGGGTCGCCGGCTCGGCCACGCTCGGCACCTCGCACCACGCCGTCGTCCACGACGGCACCACGCTGCACGACCTCGGCGTGCCGCCCGGATACACGAACAGCGCCGCCCTCGACCTCAACGACGCGGGGCAGGCGGTCGGCCGAGCCACGTCGAGCAACGAGGTCGAGTCACGCGCCGTGCTCTTCTCCGACAGCGGCCCCGTCGACCTCGGCGACCTGGGAGGCGACTGGGCGGTGGCACTCGCCATCAACACCGACGGCGTCGTGGTCGGCAGCTCGACTACCGCCGACGGGTCGCGACATGGCTTCCGGTGGCAGGACGGGCAGATGGTCGACCTCAACGACGTGCTCCCGGTCCCCTCGGGGGCCCGCATCGAGGACGCCGTCGACATCGACGACACCGGGCAGATGATCGGCCGGCTCAAACTCCCCTCGGGCGAGCTCGTGGGATACCACTTCGACGGCACCGCCCTGCACCCGATCGCGGACCCACCCGGCACGTTCACCAACGTCGTCGCGTTCAACAGCAGCACGGTGGTCGGTGTCACCGGCTCCGACGCCTTCACGTGGAGCGAGGGGACCCTGACGCCACTCCGACCAGTGCCCGGCGACCACTGCTCCCGTGCCAGTGGCATCGACCGCCACGGCCGTGCCGTCGGAGCGTCGCACGGCTGCGGACGCGGACCGGACCGCGCCGTTCTCTGGCAGGACGGGCGGCCCACCGAGTTGCAGGTGCTCCTTGCCCCCGACGGCCCCTGGCGGCTCACCGGTGCCTCCGCCATCAACGAACGAGGCCAGATCGCCGCCACCGCCCTCGATCCCGGGGGCTACAGCCACGGAGTCGTGCTCACGCCGCGCCACCGCGCCACGTCGATCCCTGGCCTCGACGGCACGGCCACGTCGATCGCCGCCGCCGCTGCCCTGCCCCCCGCGTTCGGCGAGCCCACCGCCGCCGTGTTGGTCAGCGGATCCTCCCCCGCCGATGTGGCCGTTGCCGCCACCCTCGCTGCCCGTCGCCGCGCTCCACTCCTGCTCATCGGCCCGCGCGGCCTCGACGACCGGGTCGTCGAGGCCGTGCAGCGCCACACGCCAAGTGGCGGCGCGGTCGTCATCGTGGGCGGCACGAAGGCCGTCAGCCCGCTCATCGAGCAGCACATGGCATCTCTCGATCACCCCACCGAGCGCTACAGCGGCGCCGACCGCTTCGAGACCGCCGCTCGGGTGGCCGAGGCGGCGGGCGGCACCGCTGGCGTGGTCCTCGTGGCGGGCAACGCGATCGACACGCCGAGCGCGATCCCCGTCGCCGTGCCGCGCTCCTGGGCCCTTCTCTTCACGTCGGGCCGGGAGCTACCTGCCGCCACCGCTGCCTTCCTCGCCTCCCGCCCGGGGTCGCCGGTCGTCGGCATCGGCCGCGCTGCGGCCGCTCCGGGGGTCACCGAGCCGATCGCCGGACCTCATCGCATCGCCACATCGGTGGCGGTCGCCGAACGGTTCTTCCCGTCACCGGTCGCCATCGTGCTGGCGTCAGCCGCCCATGCCGTCGACGGCGGCGTGGCTGGCCGACTCGCGGCCTCGGCCGGTGCGCCCGTGGTCCTGAGCGGCACCCGCCTCGATCCCGAGGTCGCCGAGCTCATCTCGACGAGACCGCTCCTCAGCGGCGCGCTCGTCGTCGGCACGCTCGCCAGCTCCGGCGTCGGCGCCGAGATCGACCCGCTGTTGCGGTGATCGCCCCCGCCCGCCGTGGCGCCCTTCATGCGTATCGTGGCGCCATGACCGACGCCGAACGCCAGTCAGCCATCATCACCGCCCTAGAGGTGATCGACCCCGCCACGTTCGACGCCGAGGCCGAAGCGCAGCGCCGGGTCGACTTCCTCGCTCGCTCCCTCCTCGACACCGGAGCGAAGGGATACGTCCTCGGCATCAGCGGCGGGGTCGACTCGAGCACGGCCGGCCGTCTCGCGCAGCTCGCATGTGAGCAGGTGCGCGGACATGGTGGCGACGCGACGTTCATCGCCATGCGCCTGCCCTATCGCGTGCAGCGCGACGAGTCCGACGCTCAGCGAGCGCTCGAGTTCATCGGTCCCGACGAGGTCATGACCGTGAACATCGGCACGGCCGTCGACGCTCTGTGGGACGAGCTCGACTCGGCGGGGCTCGACACCCACGGCGACGTCGACGACTTCCACAGGGGCAACGTGAAGGCCCGGATGCGGATGGTGAGCCAATACGCCATCGCCGGCTCCCGCCGGATGCTCGTGATCGGCACCGACCAGGCGGCCGAGGCGGTCGTGGGGTTCTTCACCAAGTTCGGCGACGGCGCCGCCGACATCACTCCCCTGTTCGGGCTTCCCAAGCGAAGGGTCAAGGAGATCTGTCGGCACCTCGGCGCCCCCGACACGATCGTCGAGAAGGTGCCCACCGCCGATCTCGAGTCCGACAAGCCCCTGCTCGCCGACGAGGTCGCGCTGGGCGTCAGGTACGAGGCGGTCGACGACTACCTCGAGGGCATCGATGTCGGCGCTGCCGACGAGCAGACGATCCTCGGCTGGTACGACCGCACGGGCCACAAGCGTGCGCTGCCGGTGACACCCGGCGGCTTCATGGGCGACCGCTGACAGCTGGCGCGACGGTTACGACGGAGCAACCACCACGAGTCCCATCGCCTCGGCAGCCGTTCCCATCCGATGGTCGTAGGTGACGACGGAACCCACGAGGTGCTGCACCCGCAGTGCCGACGCGATGTGGATCGCATCGAGGCTACGGAGCGACACCTTCGGATCGAGTCGCCCGGCGTGGTCGAGGACGTTGCGGGTCACGACGACCTCGGCCATCGCCTCCAGCACTACCTGGGCCCGGTCGAACACGAGCGTTCCGCCGGGCTGCACCGCTCGCAGGACCTCGGTTCGAGCAAGCGCTGAGGTCACCCATGGCCGCTCGCCATCGATGAAGCGACGAAGTGCCGCCGACTCGGCCTCACGCACGACGAGCTTCACGATGGCCGAGGAGTCGAGGTAGACCGCCACTCAGCGCTCCTGCGACCTGAGTGATTCGAGCTCCGATGAAGGGCTGAACCCGATGTCGAGCGGCTCGGGGAGAGCGGTGCCCACGTTGGTTTGCTCGGCCTCGAGCAACTGCCCGCTGTGGACGAGGTCATCCCACGACTCCTCGATCACCGGCACCAGCCGCGCCACGGGACGACCCCGGTCGGTCACCTCGATCGTCTCCCCGGCGCGTACGCGAGCCAGGTAGCGACTCGCGTTCTGTCGCAGCTCCCGTATCCCGATCCGCTCCACGTGCTACATGGTAGCACTAAGGGTCCCCTCGAACGCTCGAGCCGCGACCACGAGAGGATCTGCTCCTTCTGCGGCGAGCTGAGCGACCTCGTCTGCTGCCTCCATGTCGAGATCGACCGGGACTGCCGGCACCCACCAGCCCTCGCCCGTCGGAAGGAGGGCGGCGAACGCCAACCCGCCGGGCGGTGCACACCGCCTGAGCACGACGCTCTGCGCGTCGACGACGCGCCCCCGCGCGTCGGAGAGCACGACCGTGGAGTCGGAGTTGAGCCCCTCGATGCGCCACACCTGATGGCGCACCTCGCCCCACCGGCGGAGAAGGTCGCGCTCGTCGGCAGGCAGGAGCGGACCCATCCTCTCGGCGAACCGGTGTATCAGCCCGGCGTCGAGGAGCGCCACGCCCTCGAACCCGGGATCGGCGAGAACTGACGCCGCGCGTCCGTCCAGCTCCGCAGTGAGGTCGTCGTCGTAGAGGTCGTCGTCGAACAGGTCGTCGTCGTAGACGGCGGTATCGAGCTCACCGAACGGGTCGGCGATCTCGTCGGCGATGTCGACCAGCGCGGCATGCTGGGGGTGCCGGCGCAGCCACAGTGCCGCCTTCTCCCACAGCCAGATCGTTCGGTCGGCCAGGTCGTGCGCGAGCACGGAACCGCAGCAGTGCTTCGACTTGGTGCCCGACCCACATGGACACGGCTGGTTCCGACCGGCCGATGATCGGCGCGGCGGGTAGTGGCTCAGGGTGTGGAGCATGGAGCCGGCCGAGGGGTGGCTCGATCCCGAGAGAAGGCGCTGCGCGGTCGGCACATCGCCGGCGACAAAGGCCAGGAAGCCGAGGTCGAGGCGGGCTGGCTCGAAGGCGGCGTCGAGGCCGAGACAGGTCTCGAGATGGCGTCGTTGGGCCACGACGTCTCCTCGATGCTCGGCCACGCGGCCGCGCGCGAACCACGCGCCCGCAGTCTCCATGCCGTTGGCCACGGCATCCTGGGCCAGTTGGTCGACGCCGGCGACCGCGGCATTCGTGGCGTGCATCCCCAGTGGCGACGAGAGGTAGGCCTCAGCAACCTCGGGCTCGGCCAGGTTCAATGGCGACCAGGGGGCGAAGGTGGGGTCGAGGGCGTGGATCGCGAGCTCGGCCAGCTTGCGACCCTGCGGCAAGGTCAGGTCGTGCTCGTACGCGAGATGGACCGCACAGCCCTCGCGATTGCGTTCGTCGGACATCGCTTCACTCCAGAGATCGTTCGGATCGTCGCGGGGAAGCGCTGGTGATGAGACTACGTCGGGGGTGTGACAGCTTTCTAGGGGCTCCTCGCTGTTTCGTGTGGGTGGCGTAGTTGATCTTCAGCCGTTCTGTGGGCTGATTCCGGCGCTGTAGCCGGGCGGTCGATGGGGGTGGTGGGTCTGATGGACGGGTTGGATTTGAACGAGATGTTCGGGGCGGCGTTGGGGTTGGCGTTGCCGTGGCAGGTGGTCTCGGTGGAGTTCGAC
>JAENWR010000114.1 GCA_016649895.1 Acidimicrobiia bacterium
AGGGCACCGGCCGCGCCCGTGCCGGGTCCACCCGTGCCCCCAACTGGCGTGGTGGTGGCGTGGCCCTCGGCCCGAAGCCCCGCAGCTACTCCCAGCGGACCCCCAAGAAGATGATCAAGCTGGCCCTGCGCTCCGCTCTGTCGGATCGCGCCGCTGAGGATCGCATCGTCGTCATCGACGATTGGGGCTTCGACGCTCCGAGCACCAAGGGCGCCATCGCTGCGCTCGCCGCCATCGGCGTCGAGCGCAAGGTGCTCGTCGTGCTGTCGGGCGCCGACGAGATCGCATGGAAGAGCTTCCGTAACCTCACCAACGTGCAGCTCATCGATGTTGCCGAGCTCAACGCCTACGACATCCTCTGCAACGACTGGATCGTCTTCACCTCGGCCACCCTGCCGGGCGGCTCGAGCTCGACCGACGAAGGAGCCGAGACGTGAAGGATCCCCGCGACGTCATCATCGAGCCGGTGGTCAGCGAGAAGTCCTACGCGCTGCTCGACCGCAACGTCTACACGTTCAAGGTGGCCCCCCAGGCCTCCAAGCCCGAGATCCGCGATGCCATCCAGAGCATCTTCGGCGTCAAGGTCACCAACGTGAACACCCTGAACCGCAAGGGCAAGCGTCGGCGCAACCGCCGCAACGGCACCTTCGGTACACGCCCCGACGTCAAGCGGGCGATCGTCACCCTCGCCGAGGGTGACTCGATCGACCTGTTCGAAGCCTAGGAACGACTGCCATGGCACTTCGCAAGCGCAAGCCCACCAGTCCCGGTCGCCGGTTCCAGACCGTCTCGGACTTCTCCGAGATCACCCGGACGACCCCCGAGAAGTCGCTCCTCGCTCCGAAGAAGCGCACCGGCGGCCGCAACAACTACGGCCGCAAAACGGCCCGCCACAAGGGCGGTGGTCACAAGCAGCAGTACCGCATCATCGACTTCAAGCGCATCAAGGACGGCGTGCCGGCCAAGGTCGCCGCCATCGAGTACGACCCGAACCGCACGTGTCGCATCGCCCTGCTCCACTACCTCGACGGCGAGAAGCGCTACATCCTCGCCCCGAAGAACGTGGCCGTGGGCGATCTGCTCCAGAGCGGACAGGGCTCCGAGATCCGCGCCGGCAACGCGTTGCCCATGCGCTACATCCCAGTGGGCACCACCGTGCACAACGTCGAGCTGAATCCCGGCCAGGGTGGCCGCATGGCCCGCAGCGCCGGCTCGAGCGTGCAGCTCGTGGCCAAGGAGGGCAACTTCGCCACCCTGCGCCTGCCGTCCACCGAGATGCGCCGAGTCCCCATCGACTGCCGCGCCACCATCGGCGAGGTCGGCAACTCCGAGCACGAGCTCATCAAGATCGGCAAGGCCGGTCGCAACCGCTGGAAGGGCGTCAAGCCCCAGACCCGCGGTGTGGCCATGAACCCCGTCGACCACCCCCATGGTGGTGGCGAGGGCAAGACCTCGGGTGGCCGCCACCCGGTCTCGCCGTGGGGCAAGCCCGAAGGGCGAACCCGCGACAAGAACAAGGAATCCCAGAAGCTCATCGTCCGCCGCCGGCGTACCCGCGGCTCCCGGAGGTAGGCCCCGATGCCCCGCAGCCTGAAGAAGGGTCCGTTCGTCGACGACCACCTTCTCAAGAAGGTCGACGCACTCAACGAGAAGGGCGAGAAGAAGGTCATCAAGACCTGGTCTCGCCGTTCCACAATCCTGCCCGACATGGTCGGTCACACCATCGCCGTCCACGACGGTCGCAAGCACGTGCCCGTCTACGTCACCGAGTCCATGGTGGGTCACAAGCTGGGCGAGTTCGCCCCCACCCGCACGTTCCGGTTCCACGCCGGGCAGGAGCGAGGTGGCCGTCGATGACCGCCGCCAAGACCAACGAGCGCCCGGGCACCCGGGCCTCGCACCGCCACGCCCGGCTGTCGGCCTACAAGGCCCGAGTCGTCCTCGACCTCATCCGTGGCACGACCATCGGTGAGGCCGACGAGATCCTCGCCTTCTGCGAGCGCGACGCCGCCGATGTGATCCGCAAGATCCTCGACTCGGCCATCGCCAACGCCGAGCACAACGACGAGGTCCCCGCCGACGAGCTGTTCGTGTCGGCCTGCTACGCCGACGAGGGGCCCACGCTCAAGCGCTGGCGGCCCCGTGCCCGTGGCCGCGCCACCCGGATCCGCAAGCGCACCACGCACATCACGGTCATCGTCAGCCGCATGCCGGCCGACGTGCTCGCTCGCCGTCGCGCGGTCGAGGAGGCAGCCCGCGAGGCTCGCTCGGGCCAGGGCGCAGCCCGCTCCCGTGGTGCCGCCACCGATGCCGCCGATGCACGTTCTCGCCGAGTGGCCAAGAGCCGCCAGGCCAAGGCCGAGGCGGCAGCCGCCGCCGAGGCGGAGAACGAGGCCGACGAGGCCGAGCTCGAGGCACAAGCCGCCGAGCTCGAGGCCGACGCAGCCATCCCGGTCGCCGGCGAGGCCGAGGTCGAGGCGACCGAGCTCGCCGAGCTCGAGGATCCTGCCTCCGACGACCCCGCCGCCGGGGCGGCCGCCGCCGAGGACAGCGCCGATGAGGAGGCCGCCACCGAGGCGTCCGCCGACGGCGACACCGAGACCGAGACCGACGAGAAGGATCAGTAATGGGCCAGAAGGTCAACCCCTACGGTTTCCGCCTGGGCGTCACCACCGACTGGAAGTCGCGCTGGTTCGCCAGCCGTGGCGACTATGCCGACTTCATCATCGAGGATTGGAAGATCCGCGACTACCTGATGACCGAGCTGCCGCACGCCGCGATCAGCCGGGTCGAGGTCGAGCGCACCCGTGACCGACTCCGCGTCGACGTGCACACCGCCCGCCCGGGCATCGTCATCGGGCGCCGCGGCAGCGAAGCCGATCGCCTCCGGGCTGGGCTCACCAAGATCAGCGGCAACCACAAGGTGCAGCTGAACATCCAGGAGATCAAGCAGCCCGAGCTCGACGCCGCCCTGATCGCCCAGGGCGTCGCCGACCAGCTCGCCGGCCGCGTCGCGTTCCGCCGTGCCATGAAGCGTGCGGTGCAGAACGCCCAGAAGGCTGGTGCCCTCGGCATTCGGGTGCAGTGCTCGGGTCGCCTCGGTGGCTCCGAGATGGCCCGCACCGAGTGGTACCGCGAGGGCCGGGTGCCGCTGCACACGCTGCGTGCCGACATCGACTACGGCTTCCGCGAGGCCAAGACCACCTACGGCCGCATCGGTGTGAAGGTCTGGATCTACAAGGGCGACATCCTGCCCTACAAGACCACCGCCGAGGACAAGATCTCCAAGGAAGCGGCCATGGCCGTGGGTGACACCGCCGGCGACGGTCGCCCCCGCAAGGTCGTGTCGTCGGCCGCGGCTCGCCGTCGCCCCGAGGATGCTCCGGCCACCGCCGAGCCCGAGGCCGACGAGCCCGCCCCGCTCATCAAGGAAGCCGATCCCGACTTCGAGCGACTCCTCGCCGAGGAAGAAGAGATCGAACGTTCGGTGCGAGAGCACCACGAGACCCCGCACTTCCGCCCCGGGGATGGTGACTGAACATGCTGATGCCGAAGAAGGTCAAGCACCGCAAGCAGCACCGCGGTCGCATGACGGGAACCGCCAAGGGCGCCACCACGGTGACCTTCGGCGACTACGGGGTCCAGGCCCTCGAGCCCGGGTGGATCACCGCCCGTCAGATCGAGGCCGCCCGAATCGCCATGACCCGCCACATCAAGCGTGGCGGCAAGGTCTGGATCAACGTCTTCCCCGACAAGCCCGTCACCGAGAAGCCGGCCGAGACCCGTATGGGTTCAGGCAAGGGCAACCCGGAGCGCTGGGTGGCCGTCGTGAAGCCGGGGCGCATCCTGTTCGAGCTGTCGTACCACGATCCGGTGATCGCCAGGGCCGCCATCGACCGTGCCATCCAGAAGTTGCCGATCAAGGCCCGCTTCGTCGAGCGGCAGGAGGGTTTCTAGCCATGGCAAAGAAGTCCGACCTCCGCGACATCTCCGACTCCGACCTCCTCGAGCGTCTGTCGGACACCAAGCAGGAGCTGTTCAACCTGCGGTTCCAGCACGTCACCGGGCAGCTCGACGCCTACACGCGTCTGCGCCAGGTCCGGCGCGACGTCGCTCGGGTCAACACCGAACTGCGAGCCCGCGAGATCGTCGCCGCCGAGGCGCTCGCCCAGGAGGAGAAGGCCTGATGGCCGACAACACCACCACCGACGAGGTCACTCGTGTCAACCCGCGCAAGGTGCGGGAGGGGCTCGTGACCTCGAGCGGCATGGACAAGACGGCCGTCGTCGCCGTCACCGACCGGGTGCGCCACCGGCGCTACGCCAAGACGGTTCAGCGCACCACCAAGCTCTACGTGCACGACGAGGCCAACGACCTCAACGTCGGCGATCGCGTCCGAATCCAGGAGACCCGCCCGCTGTCGAAGCTGAAGCGCTGGCGTGTCCTCGAAGTCGTGGAGCGTGCCCGATGATCCAGCAGGAGACCCGACTCCGGGTCGCCGACAACAGCGGCGCCAAGCAGGTGCTGTGCATCAAGGTGCTCGGCGGCTCCCGTCGTCGCTATGCCGGCATCGGCGACGTGTTCGTGGCCACCGTCAAAGACGCCCTGCCGGGCGCCGCGGTGAAGAAGGGCGACGTCGTCAAGTGCGTCGTGGTGCGCACCAAGAAGGAGCGCCGCCGTCCCGACGGCTCCTACATCCGCTTCGATGAGAACGCCGCCGTGCTCATCAACGACGCCATGCAGCCACGTGGCACCCGCATCTTCGGCCCGGTGGGCCGTGAGCTGCGCGACAAGAAGTTCATGAGAATCATCTCGCTCGCCCCGGAGGTGCTCTGAGCCATGGGCGCCATGAAGATCAGGAAGGGCGACCGCGTCGTCGTGCTCTCGGGCAAGGACAAGGGCAAGGAGGGAGTCGTCTCCCGGGCCCTTCCCGCCGAGGGCAAGGTCATCGTCGACGGCGTGAACGTCGCCAAGAAGCACCAGAAGCCCACCCGCGCCACCATGCAGGGCGGCATCATCGACAAGGACATGCCCATCCAGGTGTCCAACGTCGCCGTCATCAGTCCGAAGGACGGCAAGGCCACCCGCGTCGGCTACAAGATCGACGACAAGGGCAACAAGGTGCGCATCTGCAAGCGCACGGGAGTGGAGCTGTCATGAGCACGACGACCAGCACCTACCCGCGCTTCAAGCAGCGCTACAACGACGAGATCCGCGACCAGCTGAAGTCCGATCTCGAGCTCGGCAACGTCATGCAGGTGCCGCGGTTCGAGAAGGTCGTCCTCAACATGGGCGTTGGCGACGCAGTGGCCCAGGCCAAGCTGCTCGACGGCGCGGTCGAGGACCTCGCCATCATCGCCGGCCAGAAGGCCATCATCACCCGGGCCAAGAAGTCCATTGCCGGGTTCAAGCTGCGTGAGGGCAACCCCATCGGCGCCAAGGTCACCCTGCGGGGCGATCGCATGTGGGAGTTCCTCGATCGGCTCATCAGCCTCTCGATCCCCCGCATCCGCGACTTCCGCGGCCTCTCGCCGAACTCGTTCGACGGACGGGGCAACTACACCTTCGGTGTCACCGAGCAGCTGATCTTCCCGGAGATCGACTACGACCGGGTCACCGTGACCCGGGGCATGGACATCACCATCGTCACCACCGCCCAGACCGATGCCGAGGGACGTGCCCTGCTCGCCGCCTTCGGATTCCCGTTCCGACGTGAGGGGCAGCAGTAATGGCCAAGAAGGCGCTCATCAACAAGCAGCAGCGCACCCCCAAGTTCAAGGTGCGGGGTTACACCCGTTGCCGCAAGTGCGGCCGCCCGCACGCCGTGTTCCGCAAGTTCGGCCTGTGCCGCATCTGCTTGCGCGACATGGTCCACGCCGGAGAGATTCCCGGCGTGAAGAAGGCGAGCTGGTGAGGAGTTACGCACGATGACAATGACTGATCCCATCGCCGACATGCTCACCCGTCTGCGCAACGCCAACGTGGCGATGCACGACGACGTGGCCATGCCCTCCTCCAAGGTGAAGGAAGCCCTCGCTGAGCTCCTGAAGAAGGAGGGCTACATCGAGGACTACGCCGCGGCCGACAACACGGACCGCCCCGGGCGCACCCTTAGCATCGCCATGAAGTACTCCCCCGAGCGGGCACGCATCATCTCGGGCATCAAGCGGATCTCCAAGCCGGGCCTTCGTGTCTACACGAAGTCCGACAAGATCCCCCGCGTCCTCGGTGGCCTTGGTGTCGCCGTCGTCTCCACGAGCCAGGGGCTCATGACCGACCGTGAGGCGCGCAAGCGTCGCATGGGCGGCGAGATCCTCTGCTTCGTCTGGTAAGGAGGCCAACGTGTCCCGAGTCGGACTGTCCCCCATCCCCATCCCCTCCGGTGTCGACGTCACGATCGACGGTCACGCCGTCACGGTGAAGGGCGCCAAGGGCACGCTCAACCACGAGCTGCCCGAGGGCATCACCCTGCGCCAGGACGAGGGCACCCTCCTCGTCGAGCGCGAGAACGACGAACGCCAGGTCCGGGCTCTCCACGGCCTCACCCGTGCCCTGGTGGCCAACATGGTCACCGGTGTCACCAACGGCTTCCGCAAGGACCTCGAGATCGTGGGTGTTGGCTACCGCGCCGTCGCCCGAGGCAACAACGGCCTCGATCTGGCGCTCGGCTTCAGCCACCCCGTCACCATCGATGCCCCTGAGGGCATCACCTTCGAGGTGCCGACGCCCACCAGCATCGGCGTCATCGGGGTCGACAAGCAGGCCGTCGGACAGGTCGCTGCGAACATCCGCGCCATCCGCAAGCCCGAGCCCTACAAGGGCAAGGGAGTCCGCTACGCGGGCGAGCGGGTGCTGCGCAAGGCCGGCAAGACCGCCAAGTAGACGAGCGAGAAGATCACATGAGCGACAGCGCCAAGCAGAAGCGAGAGGCCCGGATCCGCCGGCATCGCCGGGTCCGTAAGAAGGTCCTCGGTACCGAGGCCCGTCCGCGCCTGGCCGTGTTCCGGTCGAACCGGCACATCACGGCACAGGTCATCGACGACCGCAGCGGCCGGACCCTCGCCACCGCGTCCACCTACGAATCCGATCTGCGGTCGATGTCGACCTCGAGCATCGATGCCGCCACCAAGGTCGGGACCATCCTCGCCGAGCGCGCTACGGCCGCCGGTGTGGGCAAGGTCGTGTTCGACCGCGGCGGGTTCATCTACCACGGTCGCGTCGCCGCTCTCGCCGATGCGGCCCGCGACGCCGGACTGGAGTTCTGATGGCTACCAACAGGAACGCCGCGAACGACGCGCAGCTGCGCGAGTCGCGCGTCATCGACATCAACCGGGTCGCCAAGGTCGTCAAGGGTGGCCGCCGCTTCTCCTTCACCGCCCTCGTGGTGATCGGTGACGGCGCCGGCCGGGTCGGGCTCGGCTACGGCAAGGCCAAGGAGGTGCCCCTCGCCATCCAGAAGGGCACCGAGGAGGCTCGCAAGAACCTCTTCACCGTGCCGTTGGCCGGCAGCACCATCATCCACCCCGTGGTGGGTCGCATGGGCGCCGGTCGCGTCATGATGAAGCCGGCTGCCCCCGGTACCGGCGTCATCGCCGGCGGTGCCGCCCGCGCCATCCTCGAGGAGGCCGGGATCCGCGACGTGCTCTGCAAGTCGCTCGGCTCGTCGAACCACATCAACGTCGCCCGCGCCACCATCGCCGGTCTCCAGGCCCTGAAGCGCCCCGACGAGATCGCCCGCTTGCGCGGCCTCGATCCCGAGGACTTCGTGCCCGCTGGCCTGCTCAACGCCTACCGCGAGAGCGAGCGTGGGCCGGTCACCGAGCCCACCGAGGTCCGCTGATCATGACCGAGCTCGTCGTCACCCAGGTCCGGTCCGCCATCGGCGCCAAGCCCAAGCAGCGCGGCACCCTCCGCGCCCTCGGCCTCCGCCGCATCGGTCACACCAACACGTTGCCCGATCGCCCGGAGATCCGCGGCATGCTGGCCCGTGTCCCCCACCTCGTCACCGTGGAGGAGAAGTAGCCATGAAGATCCACGACCTGAAGCCCGCTGAGGGCTCGAACCGCCGCCGCAAGCGCGTCGGCCGCGGCATCGGCGGCCACGGCGGCAAGACCGCCGGTCGCGGCACCAAGGGCCAGAAGGCCCGCAGCAAGATCTCCGCCGGCTTCGAGGGCGGCCAGATGCCGCTGCACATGCGGGTGCCCAAGCTCAAGGGCTTCAAGAACCCGTTCCGCGTGGAGTTCCAAGCCGTCAACCTCGACACCATCTCCGAGAGCGGGCTCGACGAGATCACCCCGCAGTCGCTGCTCAGCAAGGGCCTCGTCGGCAAGAGCTCGCTCGTCAAGGTGCTCGGCCGTGGTGAGCTCACCCGGGCGGTCACCGTGAAGGCCCACGCCGTGTCGAAGTCGGCCGAGGCCGCCATCACCGGCGCCGGCGGCAGCGTCGAACTGCTGCCGATGCCGTTCGGCAACGGTCGCCCGCCCGCCAAGGGCAACGCACTCACCAACCGCTAGCCCGGCGGCTTCGGCCGTCCCGACGTACGCGCACCGGAGCGACGGCTCCGGTGTCGAAAGGCGAGGAACGTCACGTGCTCTCCACCATGAGGAACATGTTCAAGGTCGCCGACCTTCGCAACAAGATCCTCTTCACCGTGGCGATCATCGCCATCTATCGATTCGGCGCTCACGTGCCGGTGCCGGGGCTCGACCTCGACCAGCTCGCCATCCTCCGCGAACAAGCGGCGGGCGGCGGCGCGCTCGGGTTCCTCCAGCTGTTCTCCGGCGGCGCGCTCACCAACTTCTCGGTGTTCGCGCTCGGCATCATGCCGTACATCACCTCGTCGATCATCATGCAGATCCTCACCGTGGTGATCCCCCGCCTCGAGCAGTGGCAACAACAGGGGGCGGTGGGCCAGCGCAAGATCACGCAGTGGACCCGCTACCTGACGGTGGCCATCGCGGTGCTGCAGTCGACGAGCTTCACCTTCTTGTTCGCCAACGGCGGCGGGGGCTTCCTCGGCATCGACATCAACATCCTCACCGAGTTCACCGTGCCGCGGGTCCTGCTCATCGTCATCACCATGACGGCGGGCACGGCGCTCATCATGTGGCTGGCCGAGGTCGTCACCCAGCGCGGCATCGGCAACGGCATGTCGCTCATCATCTTCGCCTCGGTGCTCAGCACCTTCCCGTCGCAAGGTGCGCAGATCCGAGCCGAGGCCGGCAACTTCGTGCTCGCCGGCGTCATCGCCATCTTGGTCCTGGTGCTCGCGGCCATCGTGTTCGTCGAGCAGGGCCAGCGCCGCATCCCGGTGCAGTTCGCGAAGCGGGTGGTGGGACGCCGCCAGTACGGCGGCCAGAACACCTACATCCCGCTGAAGGTCAACCAGTCCGGCGTCATCCCTGTGATCTTCGCCAGTTCGGTGCTGTACCTGCCGATCCTCGCCTCTCAGGTGCTGCCCAACACCGGCTGGGGCGACTCGGTCCGACGTTGGATCGACACCAACCTGCTGGCGCCCGACAACATCTTCTACGTGGTCATCTTCGGCGCGCTCATCGTGGGCTTCGCCTACTTCTACACGGCGATCCAGTTCGACCCGGCCAAGCAGGCCGACACGCTGCGCAAGCAGGGTGGGTTCGTCCCGGGCATCCGGCCCGGCCCCCAGACCGAGCGCTACCTGGGCAAGATCCTGTCGCGCATCACGCTGCCTGGCGCCCTCTTCATCGCCGTCGTGGCCCTGGTGCCCGACATCGTGGTGGCCACCATCGTCGACAGCGAGCAGAAGCAGTTCGCCTTCGGTGGCATCTCGCTGCTCATCGCGGCAGGCGTGGCCCTCGAGACGATGAAGCAGATCGACAGCCAGCTCATGATGCGCAACTACGAGGGGTTCCTGAAATGAGTGCCGTACGACTCGTGCTGCTCGGCCGCCAAGGAGCGGGCAAGGGAACCCAGGCCACCCGGCTCAGCGAGCACTACGGGGCACCGCACATCAGCACCGGCGACATGTTTCGTGCCGCGGTCGCCGACGGCACCGAGCTCGGCCAGCGGGCCGCCGAGATCATGGATCGAGGCGACCTGGTCCCCGACGAGATCACCATCGGAATCGTCCGCGAGCGTCTCGCCAAGGACGACGTGCGGAGCCAGGGCGTCCTGCTCGACGGCTTCCCCCGCAACGTGACCCAGGCGGCCGAGCTCGAGGGGCTTGCCGCCCCCATCGGCGGGCTGCACGCGGTGGTCAACATCGACGTCCCCCTCGACGAGGTGCGCGAGCGGATGCGCCAGCGCGGCCGGGGCGACGATACCGACGAGGCCATCGATCGGCGTCTCGAGCTCTACGAGCGCGAGACCGAGCCGCTCATCGAGTTCTACCGCGGGCGCGACCTGCTGGTCACCGTCGACGGGCTCGGCACGATGGACGAGGTCTTCGACCGGCTCGTCGCCGCGGTCGACGAGGTCAAGGGGCGGTCCTGATCCGCGGAGGGGCGCCTCGCCGCACCGCCGCCGAGATCGCGAAGATGCGTGTCGCCGGCCGGGTTGTGGCCGAGATGCACGCTCACATCCGCGAGGCCATCCGACCGGGGGTCACGACCGCCGAACTCGATCAGATCGGCCGCGACGTCATCGCCGCGCGTGGCGCCACCTCGAACTTCCTCGGCTACAGCTCACCGCCGTTCCCGGGGGTCATCTGCGCCTCGCCGAACGAGATGATCGTGCACGGCATCCCCGGTCCGCGGGTGCTCGACGAGGGCGACATCATCTCCATCGACTGCGGCGCCATCGTCGACGGCTGGCAC
>JAENWR010000125.1 GCA_016649895.1 Acidimicrobiia bacterium
CCGGGCCCGCGGCTACCGCAACAAGGCCAAGATGATCACGATCATCTACCTCATCGCCGGCAAGCTCCCACTACCCCAAATCCACACGATCTAGCGAGGAGCCCAGAAAGGAGTGATCCGCAATCGGCCCAACGCCTGCAGGGCCTCGGCTTCCAAATCGATCGAACGCCTGCGCCTCGCCGACTCGACCACCTGCTGGGCCAGCTCAGCGGCGTGATCGAGCTCGCCGTTGCCATGGGCGACCTCGACCTCGCGGAGGAGCAATCGGTCGTACTCAGCGGTCTCGGGATGATCGGTGAGAGTCCGACGGGCTCTCCGCAACCAACCACCGGCCACCGCGGGTCGGCACTTCATCCCATGGTGCTCGAACAACCAGATCGCGCATTGACCAGCACGGACGTCGTCGCCCCCATCGTCGAAGAGGCGGTGGGCACGCTCCCGAGCCTCGATGCATGCATCGAGCCGTCCCAGCCACCAGCTCGCTTCGGCCAACAGATCGAGCCGTTCGGCCTCCTCGATCGGGCCGGACGCCTGAATGGCGCAGGTCGCGTCGTGGGCTGCCTGCCACTGGTGGCGAGCCAACGCCTCACGTGCTGCGATCAGACCATCGGCAGCCAATAGCGACTCCCTCCCGCGTTCGGTCACCATTCACGCTAGCAACACAGACCCGAGCGCATGGGGCGTTCACCCCATGGCCAGCTGCCCAGGATGGGGCATGCATCCGATGTCAGCGATCGGATCGATCGTCACCATGGAAGGCGTTCCGTGATCCCAACCTGGAGGTAGTGATGACCACCGACACCACCGTCGACACCGATGCCGTCAAGCAGCGCCAGCAGGGAGCGTGGTCGGCAGGCGACTACTCGGTGCTCGGCGTGACGCTGCAGATCGTTGGCGAATCGCTGTGCGAGAGCGTCGACGTCGCCGCCGGATCGCAAGTGCTCGATGTCGCCGCAGGCAACGGCAACGCAACGCTCGCCGCGGCGCGGCGGGGATGCGAGGTGACCGCGATCGACTATGTCCCCGAGCTGCTGGAACGCCTGCAACAGCGCGCCGCAGCCGACGGCCTCACGATCGATGCGCACACGGGCGACATCGAGGCGCTCGATCTGCCCGACGACACCTTCGACACGGTTCTGTCCACGTTCGGAATCCCCTTCACCCCCAACCAGGAGGCCGCGGCAGCCGAGGTGGTGCGCGTGTGCCGCCCGGGAGGCCGCATCGGACTCGCCAACTGGACGCCCGAGAGCTTCATCGGACAGATGGTCCGCACCATCGGCCAGTACGCGCCCCCTCCCCCAGGCGTTCGATCCCCCCTCGAATGGGGCACCGAGGAGCGACTGCGCGAGCTGTTCGGCGATCACCTCGTTGATCTGTCGATCATCGAGCGTGACTTCGTGTTCCGCTATCGCTCCCCCGGCCACCTCGTCGACGTCTTCCGCACCTACTACGGACCGATGGTGACCGCATTCGAGCGCCTCGACGACGACGGGGGCGCCGCCCTCGAGTCCGACCTGGTCGATCTCGCCACACGGTTCAACAGCAACGGGGCCGATGAACCGCTGCGGATCCCGAGCACCTACCTCGAGGTGGTGATCGACACGCCTCTGGCCTGACAGGCGGGTCATCATCCGGTGCGGGGGCCGCTAGCGTCGACAGACCGATGTCCCGCTCGATCCGCCTCCGCCGATGGCAAAAAGAAGCCCTCGACCTGCTCGAGCGGCACCCCGATCCGGACTTCCTCGCCGTGGCGACGCCCGGGGCGGGAAAGACCACCTTCGCCCTCGCCGCGGTGATCCGTCACCTGGCCAAACACCCCCGGCACCAGGTGGTCGTGGTCGCCCCGACCAGCCACCTGAAGGTCCAGTGGTCCAGGGCCGCGGCGAGCCTCGGAATCCACCTCGAACCACGCTGGTCGTCGGCCGATGGGCGCCTGCCATCGGACATGCATGGGGTGGCGGTCACCTATCAACAGGTGGCGGCCAACCCCGCTGCGCTGCGCCAGCACTCCCGGCGCTATGTGGTGGTGCTCGACGAGCTGCACCACGCCGGCGACGAACGGGCGTGGGGCACCGCGGTCCGCCACGCCTTCGAGGCCGCCCCGCAGAGGATCTCGCTGTCGGGAACACCGTTTCGCTCCGACACCCACGCCATCCCCTTCGTCCGCTACGTCGACGACCTGGCCGAGGCCGACTTCGACTACGGCTACCAGGCGGCCCTCGCCGACCGCCGGGTGGTCCGGCCCGTCTACTTCCCGGCCATCGGCGGGCACATGGAATGGGCGGCGCCCGACGGCTCGGTCAACGCCGCAAGCTTCGACGACGCCCTCGACCGCACCCGGTCCTCCCAACGCCTGCGCACCGCGCTGAGCCTCGACGGCGAGTGGCTCCCCCACGTGCTGCGCCAGGCACACGACCGGCTCATGGAGCTACGGCTCGAACAACCCGACGCCGCGGGCCTCGTCGTCGCCGCCGATCAGGAGCACGCCAGGGCCATCGCCGAGCTGCTGCGGATGCGCCACCGGGTCACCGCCATGGTCGTCACCTCCGACGACCCGACGGCATCGACCCGCATCGCAGCGTTCGGCGAGGGCGACCTCCCATGGCTTGTTGCGGTGCGAATGGTGTCCGAAGGCGTCGACATCCCCCGGCTTCGTCTCGGCGTGTTCGCCACCACCACGGGCACCGAGCTGTTCTTCCGTCAGGTGGTCGGTCGCTTCGTCCGCCACACCGGCGGCCCGGCCCGCCAGGAACGAGCGTGGCTGTTCATCCCCGACGATCCCCGCCTCCGTCAGTACGCGGCCACCATCGCCGACCAGCGCCGCCACAGCCTTCGCAAGAACTGGGAGGACGGCGAGCGGCCCGAGGTCGAGGACGATCCCGCGGCGCTCGACGAGCTCCCCGGCGAGGAGGAGCAGCTGTCGCTGTTCAACGTCTTGTCGGCCGAGGCCACCGAGAGCTCCGACGCCACGTCGGTGTTCGACCACGACCCGACGCTCGACCATCTCGACGACGAGGACACCACCGTCCCCATCGACCTGCCCGCTCCGCCGCCACCGGGCGGACGGGGCGGACCCACATGGCAGGCGACCGACGGCCGGCCCCTCGCCGAGGTCAAGCGCGAGCTTCGGGCGCTCAACGCCGAACTGGCTCGGCAACTGGCGCGCTACACGGGGATGACCCACCAGGAGGTCAACGGCCGGCTCAATCGCGAGGCGTCGATCACCCGCATCGCCGATGCCGGTGTCGACCAGCTCCAGCTGCGCATCGAACGGGCCGAGAAGTGGATGGCCAACCTCTAGGAGGCGTCGCTCCACCGATCTCGCTGGCATGATGGTCGAGCGTCACCCCGAAGCAACTCCCGAAAGGAGACGCTCATGGCTGGGTTGCACCTCGGTGATCTCTCGATCACCTCACCCGCGTTCCAACACGGCAGCCGTATCCCCGACCGTCACACCGCCGAAGGCGACGACGTGTCACCAGAGCTGGCGTGGACGGACCCGCCGGACGGGACCCGTCAGTTCGCAGTCGTCTGTCACGATCCCGATGCGCCACTGACCGACGGCTTCACCCACTGGGTCATCTACGGGATCCCCGCCGACGCCACGGGCATCCCCGAAGGCGGTGGCGGCGCGCACCCCGAAGGGGTGAACGACTTCGGAAACGAGGGCTACGGCGGGCCGGCTCCCCCTCCGGGGCACGGCATCCACCACTACTTCTTCCACCTCTACGCCCTCAGCGGCGAGGTCGATGCCGGTCCGGGACTCAGCCGGGCCGAGCTGCTCGAGAAGATCGACCCGTTGATCCTCGTGCAGGCTCGCATCGTCGGCACCTTCGACCGCTGACCCGGCCGACCCGCCGACCGGCCGGTCAAGAGGCATCGAGTCTGCCGTAGGCCATCAGCGTCCGAACCGCGTCGACGGTCACCATGCCCCGCCACTCCCACACCGACGGCTCGGTCGGCGGTTCCCAACGGATGGGCCAGCCGCCATCGTCCTGCTGCTCGGCCGCCAGCTGGTCGAGGTGCGCCTCGATGACATCGTCGGCAAAGCGATCCCGCCATGGGCTCTGTGGTGAGGCAGCGAAGTCGAGCGGGGTGAGCCCGTAGTCGGGGTCGGCCGGGTCGGGGCGGTAGTAGCCGACCGATCCTGAGTCGAGCGCGGCGAAGGCGTCATCGGCCAGGCGCTCCGCCCGATCACGATCGGGAAGATGGGCCAACAGGGTCAACACACACCCCAAGGAGTGGGCCTCGCCGGGAGGACCGTCGGTCTCCAGGGCCGCCAGGCACCACTCGGTGGCCTCTTCGACCCACCGATGCCGCACCTCCATGTGGTGCAGCAGACCGACGATCGCTGCGGTGGGGTTCAACCCCGGCGGGAAGCTGTCGACCCCCAACCAGTGCGAGGCGCGGGGATAGCGGGCGAACGATGACAGCATGATCGGCAGTGCGATGTCGGCACCGGCCACCGTTGCCAGGTGGTCGCACAGCGCTGCCGCGGCGGCGTCTGGGAGATGGACGCCCACCGACGCCAGGGCCTCGAGCGCGATCTGGGAATAGAGCGGCTGACTGTCGGGGCAGCGGGTATCCGGTTCCAGGGCGTGGCCGAAACCGCCGTCGTCGTTGCGATATGCCAGCACGGCGGCGACCACCGGATCGACGGGATCGTCGTCGACCAGGACGCCGAACCGGCGTTGGTCGAGGATCCGGGCATGGCCCTGCACGAACGAGCGTGCCGAGTCGACGAGTGGTGATCGATCAGACATGGAGCTCCAGCGGTAGGTGTCGAACGTCCGTACCGACGGCGAGCGGTGGCCCGCTGCGGTCAGGCGTCGGGGGCGGTGGTGGGAAAGGGAACGTCGAGCACCGTGTCGAGGTCACGGACCGGGGCGACCTCGGCGGTGAGCGAGATGGAGCGGATCCGGTCCAGGCGGAAGACCCGCCCGTCGTCACGCAATCGGCACCACCCCACGATGTAGGCGTCGCCAGCCGACAGGTGCACCCCGTGCACCTCGACGTCTCGCTCGGTGAGCGCCCCGTCAGCGTCGACCCGGCGCGGTGAACGGAGCGGGGGGCATGGCAGCCAGGGCGATCATCACCGCCAGCGCCTCGTCGGCGTCGAGGTTCAGCGGCGGAAGCGTGCTGCGGGTGTCGATGGCGTAGCCACCGTTGCGTCCCCGTTCGGCCCACACCGGCACCCCGCCCTCCTGGAGCGCCAGGATGTCGCGCTCGATGGTGCGCACGCTCACCTCGAACCGTTCGGCCATGCGGGTGGCCGACACGGGCCGGGGTGCCACGGCCCGCAGCTCCTCGACGATGGCGTACAAGCGGTCGGTGCGGTTCATCCACGACCCCACTGTGCGACCACCATCCGACAACCCTATGTCGGGTATTGGCGAATGCTCAGACCGAGGCTTCCCAGCCGTCGTAGTGGCCGCCGTGGGCATCGGCGATGCTCTCGAAGAAGGCCGAGAGGTCCCGCACCGTTGACCCATCGAGCACGACCTCGTGCTGCTCGCACACCACCCACCACTGGGGCGGATCATCGTCGGGATGGGGCTCGTTCACGCGGCACTCGAACGACCGGGCCCGGGCAGCGGCAGCGGCAGCCTCGGCGGAGCGCTGATCCGGAAAGTGGACGAAGAAGATGCCGTGCCGGGGCTCACGGAGGTCGGCCCCGGCCTGAACGAGCTGGTGGAGGACCTTGCGGTCGGGCTCTTCCAGTCCGGGCACCTCAACCGGTGGGCCCGCGTCGGGTCGACGGTTCTTGCGAAACAGCGCCATCGCCCCATCATGGCCCACCGTCATGCCGTGGTGGTGCGAGCGGAGTAGACCGGGTGCACCGTTTCGACAGGAGACCACCGATGAATCTTGGGTCCTCAGAGCTGCTCATCATCCTTGCCGTCCTGCTGGTGCTCTTCGGCGGCGCCAAGCTCCCCCAGCTCGCCCGGAGCCTCGGTGAGGCCAAGCGCGAGCTCACCAAGGGCATGGAAGAGTCCGAAACCAAGAGTTGACGCTCACCTGATCAACGAATCGGCGGGTACTCGCTCGTCGCCGTCTTCTCGGGGTTCACCAGGACCCACACCCGGTCGATCAGCCCGTCGACCACAGAGCACGCCAGCGCGTAGATCACGTGCCCTCTGTCGATGAGGACCACACCTGGCTGGCCGTTCACCATTCGTGGCTGCACGGCAAAGTTCGGACTGACGTTCTTACCGGCGAGGTTCACCGTGAGGCGAGCCACCCGGTCCGCACCCACCACAGGTCGGCGAGCGGCACGATGGTTCGCTCCTCCGTCGCTGATCTCGACGACATCGGGCGCCAGCAGCGCCAGCAGCGCGTCCATGTCGCCACACCGAGCCCGGGCCCGAGGTCCAGATGGAGCTGGTCGAGTCCGTGGCACCGGCGGAGCGCCATTGGTCGTCACGCCGAGGCCCTTCAGGACCTTCGTTCCAGCGCCCTCGACGTACTGCGCGTGGGGTCCCCCGTTGAACAGGTACCCATTGCGGTCGTCGACTCGTGACCTCCCGCCGAGTTGATGCGCGTCGAGCAGCACCACAGACCGCCCGGCCCGCGCCGCTGTCGCTGCCGCGGCGAGACCGGCGAGCCCACCGCCGACGACCACCACATCGGTCGTCTCGGTCTCGTTGACATGCAGGTCGGTCACAGGGGGCTCCTCGGGTGGGCGGTGCCATCGGAACTGCATGGCGTCACCCACCCGACGAGCCAGCCCCTCGATCTGTGACACTGCCCAGCGCAGCCGACGGCCGAGGCCAACCGTTGCGCGGGCCACGGGGATCTCGGCCAGTAGCGTCACCCGACATGAAACGCATCGGACTGCTGGGCGGCATGAGCTGGGAGAGCTCGATCGAGTACGAGCGCACCATCAACCAGGCGGTGCGCCAACGCCTCGGGGGCACCGCCTCGGCCGACATGATCATTCGCAGCTACAACTTCGCCGAGATCGAGGCGCTCCAGGCCGCTGACGACTGGAAGGCTGCGGGGCAGCTGCTCGCCAACGACGCGCAGATGCTCCAGAACGCCGGTGCCGAACTCATCGTGCTCTGCACCAACACCATGCACCGGGTGGCCGGCGCCATCGAGGCCGCCATCGACATCGAGTTCCTCCACCTGGCCGACGCCACCGCTGCTGCTGTCACCGAGGCCGGCGTCGACACGGTCGCCCTGCTGGGGACCCGCTACACGATGGAACAGGACTTCTATCGCGGCCGACTCGAACGACATGACCTCAGCGTCATCGTTCCCGCCGAACCCGACCTCACCACCGTCCACGACGTGATCTACGACGAGCTGGTGCGGGGTGTGGTCTCTGCGGACTCGCGCACCGCGTATCTCGGGATCATCGACCGGCTCGTCGACCGGGGCGCCCGGGGGGTGATCGCCGGCTGCACCGAGATCGAGCTCCTGATCACCCCGGCCGACATCGAGGTCGCATACTTCCCCACCGCGCATCTCCACGCCATGGCCGCGGTCGAAGCGGCGCTGTCATAGCAAGCCTGGCGGCACATGCGAACAGATCAACCAGTCGGTTGGCAAGATCTGCTCGAGCGATGACCGCTGCCGCGCCTGCTCGCGACCGCATCCTCGACGCCGCTCACGCCCTCGTGCTCAACCGAGGGTTCGCCACCACCAGGTCGAACAGCAGATGACGATGGCCGACGCGGCCACTGTGTCCGTCACGGCTCCGAAGGTGCGGCGAGGCGGTGGAACTGGAGGGCGGCCAGACAGGTGACGCCGACGAGCCAACCGAGCGCAAGGACGAGGGCACCGAGCTCATCGAAGGTGGGGGTGAAGGCGCCGTCGAGAAGCAAGCGCACACCGCCGTGTCCGGGGAGGTAGGTGGCCCAGGCGGGTGGGGCCGCGTCGAACATGGCGTTCTGGGCGATACCGATGTCGATGAAGGGGAGGGCGAGCATGACGTACAGACCGCCGAGGAGCCCGAGCCTTGGGCCCGCGAGCACGCCAAGCATCCCGTAGGTCAAGGCGACGAGGACGTTGGCCGCGGTGAACAGCACCCAGTCCTCGGGTGTGAAGCTCATGGCTGTCACGGCCAACGACACCGCAGTGGTGAGCAACGCGGCGAAGAGGATCACGCCAAGCCGCGCCGCGAGTGAGGCGTGTCTGACTCTTCGCGACAAGTCCGGTGGGGATTCAGACCACACGGAGCGGTTCTGGCGGGGGTGGTGGTGTTCATGATGTCATGCCGCTGGTGCGGCTGGCTCGGTGGTGGGTTCGGCGGGCTTGGTCGGCGGCATTGAGCCCGTCGCGGCGGGCTTGGCGGA